>DATKYV010000297.1:0-11419 GCA_035528275.1 Terriglobia bacterium
CGAAGGCCTGGCGCATTTCCGCGGAGTCGACCGGCGTTTTCAGGTGAAGGCGGAGTCGAACGGCGTTACGGTGGTGGACGATTACGGTCACCACCCGGCGGAGATCCGCACCGTGCTCGAGACCGCGCGCTTGCGCGGCGCCAAACGCATCTGGGCGATTTTCCAGCCGCACCGCTACACTCGAACCAAATTCCTGATGGACGATTTCGCCAGCTGTTTCGACGGCGCCGAGCGGGTCTACGTGCTGGATATTTATCCTGCCAGCGAGCCGCCCATCCCGGGAATTACCACCGAGCGGCTGATTGCCCGCATGCGGGAGCTGGGATTCGATCGCGCGCGCTATGCTCCCTCCGAGGCGAAGCTGATCGAGGAGCTGGCCTCCACGGTCGAGCCGGGCGACCTGGTTTTGACCATCGGCGCGGGAAGTGTGTGGAAAGTCGGCGAGGCGCTTGCCGAGGTTTTGCGCGGCCGCTCGGCCCCCTCGGGGGTTGTCAGAGTCTGATGTCGGTACTCACAAGAGATTCCGCAATCGCGGAACAGATTGCTGCCTTCGGCGCCGACTGGGTGCCGCGCGAGCCTCTGGCTCGCCACACCTCGCTCGCCGTGGGTGGCCGCGCGGACCTCGTGCGCATTCATGACCTTCAGCGCCTGCCGGATCTTGTCGATTTCCTGGGCAGACGCGGCGCCGCCTGGCGTTTTCTCGGGGGCGGCTCGAATCTGCTGGTTGTGGACGACGACCTCGAAGACGTGGTCCTACAACTGGCCCGCGACAGCGGCCGGCTGGAGTTTGACGGGAACCGAGTGGAAGTTCCCGCGGCGGCCAATCTCGGCACCACGGTCATGGAATGTGCCAAGCGAAACCTCGGCGGCATGGAAGGTTTGGTGGGAGTTCCGGGCACCGTGGGTGGAGCGCTGCGGATGAACGCCGGAGCTTACGGCACGCAGATCGGCGACGTCGTGCGCACCCTCCAAGTTTTTCGCGGCTCAACGGGCGGCATCGAGACCCTGTTGCACGAAGACGTCCGCTTCGAATACCGCCACACGAGCTTCGGGCCGGACGACATCCTGCTTTCTGTGACCCTCGAATTGCCCGAGCGCGACTACGCGCAGATCCTCGCCAGAATCAGGCAATACAACCAGAAGCGGCGCGCCTCCCAGCCCATCAACGAAAAAAGCGCGGGCTGCATCTTCAAGAATCCCCCGGGGCTTTCGACCGGCAGGATGATTGACGAGCTGGGCATGAAAGGCCATCGTGAAGGTGGCGCGGTGGTCTCCGAGCGGCACGCCAATTTCATCGTCAACCGCTACCAGGCGACCGCCTCGGATATCTTCAGATTGATGGACCTGATTCGGGAACGAGTCCGGGCCGCGTTTGGCGTGGAGCTCGAGGAGGAAGTGGTCGTCTGGAAAAATTGAGGGTTCGGATGGATCGGTAACAGTCAGCGATGGACGTAACCAAAGACGACGACATCCCGCTACCGGACGAGCTGGAGGAGGAAGAGGAATCTCCGTTCCGGCGGCGCCAGAAGCCCGTTCAAGTGCGGCGTGGCCGGTTCGCCGGCCTGCGCCAGTTCCTGAAATGGAACTTGGTCGCGCTCGTGGTGGTGGTGCCGGCGTCTTACGCCGCGTATCGCCTGGGGTATTATGCCGCCACCTCGTCCCGGTTCAAGCTGACCTCAGCCGAGAACGTTGTGATCGTGGGAAACCGATTCGTCTCCAACGAAGAGGTTCTCGGCGTCTTCGGCATCCCGGCGACGGGAAAGCTCTCGATGGGGATCAACATCTTCAAGATATCGCTCGAGGAGAAGCGGCGACAACTGGAGTACATCCCCTGGGTCCGGTCGGCCACGGTCAGCCGCGCTTATCCGGCCCGACTTTCGGTCGAGATCGTCGAACGCACGCCAGTGGCCTTCGTCAATCTGGGCGGAAAGGTGAAGCTCGTGGACGGCGAGGGAGTGCTGCTGGAGAAGCCGGACAAAGGCGACTTCAATTTCCCCGTGCTGGCGGGTCTGGATGAGGCGGCCGGACTCACCGAGCGCCGCGCCCGACTGGCCATCTACCAGGAGTTCATGCGGGGAGTGGCGGAGGAGGCTCCGCGTTCCGGCTGGCTCATTTCCGAAGTGGACCTTGCCGACCCGGACGATTTGAAGGCCGTTCTGGTTCAAGGGCGGGAGACCGTCCTGGTGCATTTTGGTCACGAGGGTTTTGCGGAGCGCTTCCAGAACTTTCTCACTTTGCTCCCCGAGGTGCGGCGAACCAACGCGGTAGTCGACTCCATCGATCTTCGCTATCGCAACCAGATTGTGGTAAACCCGCAGAGTCCGGCACGGCATGAGGCGGCGAATCCGGGCCCGCCCGAAGCGCCGAAGGAATAGGGAAGCTTGGCAAAAAAGGATCGGTACATCGTCGGCATCGACATCGGCAGCACCAAGACCTGCGCGCTGGTCTGCCAGCCTTCCTCCGACAGCGGCAAGCTCGAAGTGGCGGGCTTGGGCGTGGCGGAGTCGCGAGGCTGGCGGAAAGGCGTCATCGTCAACCTCGACGCGACGGTGCTCTCCTTGAAGAAGGCCGTGGAAGCGGCGGAAAGCTCCGCCGGCGTTCCGGTGGATTCCGCCTATGTGGGCGTCGCCGGTCCGCACATCAAGGGCGTCAATTCGCGCGGGGCGGTTGTCCTCGGCGGAAGGCCCGGCGGCGGGGCTCAGGAGGTCACGCGCGAAGACATCCGGCAGGTAATTCAAACCGCCCGCGGCATCTCCCTGCCGCCGGACCGCAGCCTGATCCACGTCCTGCCCCAGGAATTCCTTCTCGACTCCCAGAACGGAATCCGCGACCCGATCGGGATGATGGGATCGCGCCTGGAAGTGAACGTCCACGTGGTGATGGCTTCGGCGAGCGCCACGCAGAATATCGTCACGGCGGTGAACCGTGCCGGCGTGGTGGTGCGCGACACGGTGTTTGAGTCCCTGGCTTCCGCCGAGGCTTGCCTGACGGCCGACGAGCGCGAGCTGGGCGTGGCGCTGGTGGATATCGGCGGCGGAACGTCGGAGCTCATCGTTTTCTATCAGGGAACGGTGCGGCATACGGCGGCGATACCCGTGGGAGGTGACCACTTCACCAACGACGTCGCCGTCGGACTGCGCACCCCGATTCCCGAAGCGGAGAAAATGAAACGGCTGTGGGGCGATCGCGATCCGGCCCGCCCCGCCGAAGACCTGATTGAAGTTTCCAGCGTCGGCGGGCGGCCCACGCGGGTGGTCAGTTACGCCATGATGAGTGAAATCATCGAGCCGCGCGCTCTGGAATTGCTGGAGCTCCTGGATGAGGAGTTGGCCCGCTCCGGCTACGGCAAGCAACTGGGCGCGGGTGTTGTGCTGGCCGGCGGGGGAGCCAAGCTGGGAGGACTTCAGGCCCTGGCGGAACAAACCCTGGGCCTGCCGGTGAGAGTCGGGAAGCCCACCGGCCTGCTCAAGATGGGTGACGTGTTGCCCAGCCCCGTTTTCGCCACCGTGGTGGGCCTGGTCGCCTTTGGGAACCGGATGCGGCTGTTGCGCGACTCGCGGGAACACAGTTGGGCCGGAAAGCTCTGGAGCACCCTGCGCGGCAAAGCAGAATAGTGGAAGGAGTGCCTATGTCAACAGACGAAATGGGCGGAGACCTGAGGGTGGACTTTTCCGAGGAGCTTCGCCACGGCGCCAAGATCAAGGTCATCGGCGTGGGCGGGGGCGGCGGAAACGCCGTCAACCGCATGATTGCCGCCAAAGTCGAGGGCGTGGAGTTCATGGTGGCCAATACGGACGTGCAGGCGCTCCAGGCTTCGCACGCGCCGCTGAAGATCCAGCTCGGCGCCAAACTGACCAAGGGGCTGGGAGCGGGCGCCAATCCGGAAATCGGGCGTCGGGCCGCCCTCGAAGATACCGACAAGCTGATTGACGCGCTGGAGGGCGCCGACATGGTCTTTGTCACCTCGGGACTGGGTGGCGGCACGGGTACGGGCGGCGCCCCCATCGTCGCCGGGCTGGCGCGCGAGCTCGGGGCGCTGACCGTGGGCGTGGTCACCAAACCGTTCGCCTTCGAGGGCAAACGGCGAATGGTTACGGCCGAGGCGGGCCTGGCGGAGCTGAGCGAAGCTGTCGACACGGTTATCTGCATCCCCAACGAACGGTTGATGCAGTTCGTGGACAAGGGCACCAGCTTCTTCGAGGCGTTCCGCATCGCCGACGATATCCTTCGCCAGGGCGTGCAGGGGATTTCCGACATCATTACCATCACCGGGATCATCAACCGCGACTTCGCCGACATCAAGGCGATCATGGAGGGCATGGGCTATGCGGTGATGGGGACGGCGGAAGCGGCCGGCGAAAACCGCACCGTCCGGGCCGTCAACCAGGCCATCGCCAGCCCGCTGCTCGAAGACGCCTCAATCAACGGCGCACAGGGAATCCTGCTGAACATTACCGGCTCGAGCAAACTCACCCTCCACGAGGTTCACGAGGCTTCGACGATTGTCCAGCAGGCGGCCGCGGAAAACGCCAACATCATCTTTGGCGCGGTCCACAACGAAGCCATGAAGGACGAGGTGAGGGTTACGGTCATCGCCACAGGAATCAAACCAGAGAAAATGGGCTTGCGGCCCCGCGGCCCGCTCGCCCCCGGCGTGCGCTCCGTGCAGCAGACCGTGAAGAGCGTTCTGGCGAGGAAAGAAAAACTCCCCATCGAAACTCACGCGGAGCGGGTCCCGACAGGAATTGACACGGACGACCTCGACGTCCCGGCCTTCATCCGCCGCCGCAAGGCGGAAGTCAAATGAGGAGTCTCTGGAATCCCGGCGCCGGGCAAGCGCCGCGAAGACTCGCTTCCTGCCCGCCCGCAGCCGTCCCGCCGTCCCCGTTCTTGAAAACTTGCGCCGAGCGTGATAGACTAGAATCGTAGGCTAATCTCCGTGGCGCCGACTTGATTCCGACCCTCCCGCGCACCAGCTGCGCTGTTCACTCTACGGGAACAATCCTTCTCCCGGGGGCAGGCGGGCGCAACACAATAAAGATGTTAAAATGCAAAAACGAAGCCACTCCGTCAGCTGACGGATTGAACACACAGGGTCGGCGCCAAAAAATGAACCCAGAACGAACCCATTTTCAGCCCCAACGGACCCGTTTTTCGGGCCCCCAAAGTCCTCACCCAGCGCGGCGGGAAGCTCTATAATGTGGCGGCTCCTGAGATTCAGATGACCCATCCCGACCTGACAGTCCGCGCGGCCTACGCCGAGTGCCGGCGCCTTGCGCGGCGGCACTACGAAAATTTTCCCACTGCGTCCCTGCTCGTCCCTCGTGACCGGCGCAACGCGCTGGCGGCCGTTTACGCCTTTGCGCGATACGCCGATGACGTGGCGGACGAGCCGGGAGTCGAAGGTCGGCTGGAAAAGCTCGCCGAATGGCGCACCAAGCTCGCGGACTGCTGCGCCGGCAAGGTGGACCACCCGGTTTTCATCGCCCTCCGCGACTCCATCGATACGTACCGACTTTCTGAAGAGCATTTCCAGAACTTGCTGCGCGCTTTCGAGCAGGACGTGCTGGTCAACCGGCGGCCGGATTTCGCGTCGGTGCTTTCCTACTGTACGAACTCGGCGAATCCCGTGGGACGGCTGGTGCTCGAGCTCTTCGGCCATCGCGACCCGGAGCTCTTCGCCCTTTCCGACAACATCTGCACGGCGCTCCAGCTCACCAACTTCTGGCAGGACGTTGCTGTGGACCTCGATCGGGACCGGGTCTATCTTCCTTTGGACGACCTCCAGCGCTTCGCTCTCACGCTCGATGACCTCCGGAAGTTCATGTTACCGGACGGCAGCGCGCCGGATGAACGGTGGCGGCAACTGATGGCTTTTGAAATCAGCCGCACGCGTGAGTTCTTCGATCAGGGAAGGGCTTTGCCCGAAAAAGTGAAGCCGGAGTTGCGACTCCAGTTGCGACTCACCTGGCTGGGCGGGATGGCAATTCTGGAGAAAATCGAGTCAGCCCGGTACGATGTGTTTCGCCGGCGGCCTTCGCTCGGTCGCTGGGATTTCCTGAAGCTTTACTTTCGAGCGCGACGGAATCGCCTTGGTCCTCAAGGCGAGTCTCGAAATTCCGCCGCCACTGTCGCGAGCCGCCGATGAGCCTGTTTTCTCGAAACAGCCGCTTCACCAGCGCGAGCACCACCAACTTTTACTATTCATTTGTCTTCCTGCCCGCCGAAAAGCGCCGGGCCATTGAGGCCGTTTACGCTTTCGCGCGGCGCGGCGATGATGTGACAGACAGCGGGTTGGAGCCCGAAGCCGCCGGGCGGGAAATCGCGCGCTACCGCCAGGCGCTCGACCAATGCTACGCGGGAAATGGTGAGACTCCGGAGCTCCGGGCCCTCGCCGAAAGCATCGAGCGCTTTCGGATTCCCCGCCAGCCTTTCGAGGATTTGATCCTTGGCCTCGAGATGGACTTGCGCGGCGCGCAATACAACACCTTCGAAGAGCTGGCGCTGTATTGTTATCGCGTCGCCTCCACCATCGGCCTGATTGCCGTCGAAATCTTCGGCTATAGCAATCCGCGGGCGCGCGACTACGCCGTCAATCTGGGCATGGCGCTGCAAATGGTGAACATTCTCCGCGACCTGCAGAGTGACGGCCACCGCGGCCGTCTCTACCTGCCCCGCGAGGACCTGGAGCAATTCGGTGTGCGCCCCGATGAAATCCTCGCCGGCAATTTCACCGACCCCTTCATCGAGCTGATGCAGTTCGAATGCGACCGGGCGCGCCATTTCTTTGATCTGTCGCGCCAGATGTTGCCTCCGGAGGATCGCCGGTCGATGATTGCGGCGGAAATCATGGCGGCCATCTACTGGAGGATTCTGAAGCGCATTCAGCTTCGCCGCTACAATGTGTTCGGGGAGCGCGTGCGCCTCTCGCGCCCGGTCAAATTCTGGACGGCTCTGTCGGTCTACCTCGGGGTGGAATGGCAAAAGTAGATTTTGGATTTTCGATTTTGGATTCTGGATTGAGAACCAGTTAGCTTCGCACTAATTCTTGTATTACGCCGCCGAGGGCTGATGGGGACTAATGGGGAGTCCATGGTGCAAATCCAAGTGAGAAATCCAAAATCCCAAATCCAAGATCCAAGATGAACGAAGTTCTGATCATCGGCGGCGGTTTTGCCGGGCTCGCGGCAGGTGTGGCGCTTGCGGGTGCGGGGCGCCGCGTTCACCTCCTCGAGCAAAAACCTCATCTCGGCGGACGCGCGCGGTCCTTCATCGAGCCCAGCACCGGGTCCGTCGTCGACAACGGCCAGCACATCTTGACGGGTGCCTATCACGCCACGCTGCGGTTTCTTGAAGAAATCGGCACGCTCGACCGCATTCGCTTCCAGCCCGGTCTGACCGTACGGTTTCTCGAGGACGGCGGGCGTCTTAGTTCCTTGAAGTGCCCGCGCCTGCCTTCCCCGTGGCACTTGCTCGCGGGCGTGATGCGTTCGGACGGCTTTACCTGGCGCGAGAAGCTGGAGATCTTGCGCCTGGGTCGCGCTCTTGATTCGAAGGGCCCTTCCTCGAACAGCAGCAGCGGACTGACCGTCGAGGAATGGCTCATTCGCCTCGGTCAGTCGGAGCGGCTGAGGCGGAATTTCTGGGACTTGTTCAGCATCGCCGCGATGAACGAAGACCCGCGTCGCGCCGCCGCGAGCGTCTTCGAGCGAGTTCTTCGGCTGGCGTTGTTCAGTTCTCCGGCGGACTCGCGCATCGGAATCCCGCAGGGCGGATTGAGCGAGTGCTACACGCAGGCCGCCGCCGACTATATTCAATCGCGCGGCGGGCAGGTGGAGACCGGCCGAAACGTCACTGGATTCGTCATTGCAGACGGTGCCTGCCGTGGGGTGCGGTTGGCGAGTGGCGAAAGCATCGAGGTGCCGGCCGTCATCAGCGCGGTGCCCTGGTTCGAGTTCGTGCGACTCCTGCCGGCGGAGCCGCTGCGCTCCGAACCCTTCTTCACAAAAATCCTCGGCTTGCGTCCCGCGCCCATCATCTCCATCAACCTCTGGTTTGACCGGCAGTTGACCAAACTCGACTTTGTGGGGCTGCGCGGCACGACTGTCCAGTGGCTTTTCAATAAGCGCGGCGGCCACGCTTCCGGGCGGGACTACGTCTCGCTGGTGCTCAGTGGTGCGCACGCCCACATCGAGCGGTCGAAGGATGATTTGCTTTCCATTGCGTTGCGCGACCTCGCCCGGCTCCTGCCTCAAACGCGCGAAGCAAATCTGGTCCATTCACTCGTCATCAAGGAGCGGTTCGCGACGTTTTCGCCCAGCGTCGATGCCGAGGCGCTTCGCCCCACGGCGTCGACTCCCATCTCCGGGCTAATCTTGGCAGGCGATTGGACGGCGACGGGCCTCCCGGCGACTATTGAGGGCGCGGTGCAGAGTGGCTACACAGCTGCGCAGGAGATCCTGCGGGCAGTATAGCGTGACACGCAAACTCGCTTCAGAGGCCGGCCTACGCAGTTTTGGCTATGGGGACGCGTCGGCTCTCGTAGAGCGGAAACTGCTCGGTCAGGGCTTCGACTTCGCCGCGCACGCGCTTCTGAACGGATTCATTTTCCAGATTGTTCAGCACTTCACCGATCCACTTTCCGATGCGGCGCATCTCCGGCTCTTTCATGCCGCGCGTGGTGACGGCGGGTGTGCCCACACGAATGCCGCTGGCGACCATGGGCGGGTTTGTGTCGAAGGGGATGGCGTTCTTGTTGACGGTGATGCTGGCGCGCTCCAGAGTCTTTTCCGCCTGCTTTCCAGTGACGTTTCGAGAGAAGACGTCCACCAGCATCAAATGCGTGTCCGTCCCCCCGGAAACGATGCGGAAACCCTCCGCGGCCAGGGTCTCCGCCAGGGTCTCTGCGTTGGCCACAATCTGTTTCTGATACTCGCGGAATTCCGGCTGCAACGCCTCCTGAAAGCAGACGGCCTTGGCGGCGATGACGTGCATGAGCGGTCCGCCCTGCAGGCAGGGGAAGACGTTCTTGTCGAGTTCCTTGGCGTACTGGGCCTTTGAGAAGACGGCGCCGCCGCGCGGACCGCGCAGCGTCTTGTGGGTTGTCGTCGTGACGAAATCGGCGTGCGGAAAAGGACTGGGATGAAGCCCCGCGGCGATGAGGCCGGCGATGTGGGCAATATCCACCATAAGAAGCGCCTCGCACTTCTTGGCGATGGCCGCGAAGCGCTCGAAATCCAGCACGCGCGGGTAGGCGCTGGCGCCGGCGACGATGAGCTTGGGCCGATGCTCCATCGCCAGCCGCTCGAGTTCGTCGTAGTCGATGGTTTCGGTCTCCTTGCTGACGCCGTAGGAGACAATCTTGTACATCCTGCCGGAAAAATTGAGCGGATGGCCGTGAGTGAGATGGCCGCCGTGCGCCAGGCTCATGCCGAGCATGGTGTCGCCCGGCTTCAGCACCGTCATGTAGATGGCTTGGTTGGCCTGGCTGCCCGAGTGTGCCTGAACGTTGGCGTGCTCGGCGCCAAAGAGCTTTTTGGCGCGCTCGATGGCGAGCGATTCGGCAACGTCGACAAACTCGCACCCGCCGTAGTACCGCTTGCCGGGCAAACCCTCGGCGTACTTGTTGGTCATCACCGAGCCCAGCGCTTCGAGCACGGCCTCGCTGACAAAATTCTCGGAGGCAATCAGTTCCAGGGTGCGCGCCTGGCGGTCAACTTCGTGGTCGATGGCCTGGGCAATTTCCGGGTCGACTTCGGCCAGCGTTCGCCGGCGAGAGGGCAGGGAAGAGGTCATTTGGATTTCTCCGGATGATTGTTTTCTATGACAGCGATTTTTTCAACGCGACGCTGATGGCGGCCGCCCTCGAAGGGCGTGGAGAGCCATGTATCGAGGACCTTTTGCGCGGTGGCCTCGTCGATCAGGCGCCCGCCCATCGCCAGGACGTTGGCGTTGTTGTGGGCGCGGGCGAAATGCGCGGAGAGCGTGTCGTTGCAGGTGGCGGCGCGGATGCCCGGGACCTTATTGGCGGCGATAGCCACGCCCAGGCCGGTGCCGCACATCAGCACGCCGAAATCCGCCCGCTTGTCTGCAACGCGTTCCGCAACCTTCTCCGCAAAATCCGGGTAGTCGACGGGCTCCGTGCTGGCGGGCCCGGCATCTTCCACGTCGTAGCCCTTGTTCGCAAGGTAGTCGCGGACTTTTTCCTTCAGCGCGAATCCGGCGTGGTCGCCACCGACGACGATGCGGAGTTTTTCCGGCAAGCAAACATCCTCGAAAATGATCTCGTGCCCCAAAGCTGCGGCTCTTGAATTCTAGCGGAGGTCCGCCGGGCGCGCAATGAGTCAAGTGTGTCCATCGCCGTCAAATCATTCTCGCCCGGGGTTCGGGGTGCATTCGCAATGGCGGATCGATCCGCCGACAATGCGGCGGTCAATTCGCAGGTGTGGTGGGCACCCCTACGGGGATTCATCCGTCGTGGCGGAGGTTTCCTCCGAGCCGGCCCGCATAAATCCTGCATGGGAAAAAAGTGAACGGAGGAATAGACACAGTTGCGAAGCCAGCACGCCGGAGAAATCGATAAGTGAATCCCACAGCGAGGGCGTTCGCGATGCGACGAATATTTGGTGGGCTTCGTCACCAAACGCGCAAAGCAGGCCACCTCCGACGACCCACCAGGCGACTTTGAAATGAAACTCGCCGAGGTTTCCCAGAAGCGCCCGGGAGAGCAGGAGGCCGAGCACAAAAAATTCCCCGAAGTGAGCTGCCTTTCGGATCACCAAATTGACCAGCAAAAGAGTCTCAGGGCTGACCGGAAGTTTCAAGAAATCGACCCAGTATTTGAGCGCAATCCAAGTCTGGGACGCACCGAAGGATTCCCCCGACAAAACAAAAATCAGACCTATCCACACAACGACTTCAGCCCAGGTGATGAGGCGGTTGATTTTGTTCATCCGCTTGCGCGATCCTCGGGTCGAGCTTTTTCAAAGACAGCATATCACAGAAGGCTTGAAGGCCCGGCGGCGAGGACCCGCAATCTCAGAAATGCTGAGTGGATGTGAATCGACGGTTTGGCTCGACGGGACTTCAGCCTTGCAGGAAGGATGAATCGGTGAGCTCGGCAGGCCCCTTCTGAAAGGCGTTTTAATGGGGGACTCATACTCGACCCTCTTGTTGACAGCGAAGCATGCGTCCTGTAACATGTGCGGCGATTCGGGTCCGTGCGCTTTTCAAGGCAAACATTTCCCGGGCCGCAGCACTGCTGGGCCCCACTTGAATCAGGAGTGTGAATCATGTTGCGGAAAAACCTACGAGCGCGGTTGACTCTACTGGTGCTCCTTGGGGTCATGGTTGCGTCAGTCTCGGCGTTTGCCGGGTCGGCGGTGATAGGCTCGGTGGCAGGGAGCATGAACGCGACCAT
>DATKYV010000298.1:0-5913 GCA_035528275.1 Terriglobia bacterium
TATATCCGCCGCCTGCGACGGAAGATCGAACTCCCCGCCGTATCCAGCGCCTTTCTGAAAACAGTGCGGGGCGTCGGGTACATGTTCGATGCAGGGGAGACTGGGCGCAATCCATAGCGAGGCTTGGTCTCCCGCTATTGCCATGCAAGGCTATCCGCCCTTCAGCTGGCCCCCCCAGTTCCGGACAATCCCTCGCTTCTTCTGCAACTAAGCAGGGCTAATTAGCCGAAAATTCACAGTCCCTTCATTCTCCCTTCACCTCCCACTGCTAGGCTCTTGTGCATAGGCGACGGTGCGACCGGCCAGTAATGGACGGTTATAGTGAGGCGTATGAGAACCAGGAGAAAAACGGTTCGCAAGTCGAAGCTTGAGATTCGTCCGGCGAAGGCCAGCGCGGTAGGAGAACGGATCCGTTTTCTGCGCGAGGCGCAAGGTCTTTCCCAGGGAGACGTTGAACGGGCGACCGGGCTGCTCAGGTGCTACACCTCGCGCGTGGAACACGGACATACCGTGCCGTCGCTCGAAACGTTGGAGAGGTTTGCGTCGGCTCTCGGGGTGCCGCTGTACTTGTTGTTTTGCACGGGCGGCGAATCTGCGCTGTCCCATGGTGATCGCTTGCTTGGAGCGCCCGCGCACTCCAAACGAGGCAGCGGAAAAGCAGAAACTATGAGGCCGATTTTCGCCAAATTGCGCACTTTGCTGGGCCGCATCGCCGAGGAGGATCGAGAAGTATTGATGGACCTGGCAAAAGAGCTGGCATCGCGAGCAACCGGCGCCAAATCTGAGGGGAAATCTCGAAGGAGGCGGTGACCAACCAGGCTCCGGGGGGAGCCTGGCGAATTGCGGACCGATTCCGTTGGTTGAAGGCGCTCCGAATCCTCAAAGGAGACAGGAATTGATGCTGTGGGTGATCTTATTCGTGGCTTGCATGATCTGGGCGCGCTTCGGAGCAACTGGTTTAGAGGGTGCGGCCATAGCGGGAGCGATGGTCGTCGCAGGGCTCGGCGTGCGCAATTTCCTGAACACTTTCTGGAGAAAAAAGGACCGCGCCGACGCGGTGCCGCCGAAAACGAGCTTCTGGACACGCTCCTCGAGCGACAAAAACCGGCGAGGGTTGTTCCGTACCCGAGAGGAACGCTCCCGGCGCGATTTTCGTTGAGTCGGGTCGAGTGCGTGGGCAGGCTCTTCTCAATGCTGATGGTACGGAAGGTGGCGAGGTCGGTGATGAATTACTGTGATCGGGGATGATGTTGCGGGCGGAAAACCCAGAGTAGCCGCTGAGGATGAATAGAGGCAAATAGAGGCTTCAGCCCACAGCCTGGCTGAGGAGGATGAATGTCCGGAAGAACGAAGAGACTCCCCACGCAAGATCGGTCCACGCGCCCGGATGAGCACCCCTGCCTCGAGTGGTTTCACTGGTTTGTAGGGAACTGCCTTCGGACGCAAGGGGACGCTTCAAACCGGGACGTGCTGTTTGCGATGCGCGCTGTCCTTGACGCGGCGTTGGAATCCTCTCCCCGCCAGGGAAGAGAAGGTCCTAAGTCGCGCTACCGGCGCCGCAAAGCCTAGCAAGTGTCTCCGGGATTCCTTCAAGAGTCACTTGAGATGGACTGCGCGGCGCAGGTTGACCTGCCCCCAGTTGTTATACCATTCCCTGTGTTAGTCCTTGTGCGGTCTCTGCCGGGTGGAGCGGAGCGGAACCCGGCAGAAACGACAGGATCGCTTCCGGAGCTGGCGCTGCGCTTGAAGAAGGAATTCGCACTCCCCGAAGGGAAATAGTCCGGGAACACGCCTGCCGGATATCGCGCCGAGAATCCGATTCGGCTCGGCGCAACGCTGGACCCTGACGATGGCGAATCATCCCGCAAACCCAATCCGTAATTCCGAGGTGGGAGACCCCCGCGCGGATGACGAGAAGGCTCTCCAGGAACTCCGCAGCCTTCTTCTGAGCACCGAGCAAAAAGAACTTGTCGCGCTTCGCCAGCGCCTCGACGACCTGCAAGTGCGCGCGCGGGACATGGGGGCGGCCATCGCTGAAGCCATCCGGCTGCGGCGAGAGCAAGGGGGCGGGCCCGCCCTGCGGGAAGCGCTCGGTCCCTCCGTGGAAGATGTCCTGCGGGAGTCGGTTCGCAAGAATCCCGACATCCTCGCCTCAGCCCTGTTTCCCATCATGGGGCCGGCTATCCGCAAATCGGTTTTCGAATCCCTCCGCCAGATGCTCGAATCGTTCAACGAGTCGCTGGAAAAGAGCCTTTCCATTCAGGGCATCAAATGGCGCATCGAGGCGATCCGCACCGGGCGGCCGTTCGCGGAAGTGGTCCTTTTGCGTAGTCTCGTTTATCGCGTGGAGCAGGTATTTCTCATCCACAAGAAGGCGAGCCTTCTGCTTCTCCATGAGGTCGCGCCTTACGTTTCCACTCAGGATCCGGAGATGGTATCCGGGATGCTTTCCGCCATTCAGGATTTTGTTCGTGACTCGTTCAATGCCCCCCAGGCTGAGACACTCGACAGCCTGCAAGTGGGCGATCTGCAAGTGTGGGTGGAGCAAGGCCCCGGGGCGATCCTGGCGACTGTAATCCGCGGCCACGCTCCCCAGGAGCTGCGCATCACCCTGCGCGAGAAAATGGAAGCCTTGCACGCGCGGTTCAATCAAGAATCGGAGGACTTCGAGGGCGACGCGGCCCCGTTCGAGGCCTTTCGGAGCGACCTCATCGAGTGCTTGGCGGTCCGCTACCGAACGGAGAAGCGATCCAAAGCGCGGCCGTTTACTGCGATTCTGATCGGGGCGCTGATTGTCCTGCTTTCCGGCTGGGCACTGTTCTCGTATCTCGACAACCGTAAATGGGACGGTTTCGTCGCGGACCTCGAGCAACAACCGGGCATCGTCGTCACCTCTTTTTCCAAAGAGGGCGGCCGGCGCCGGATCAGCGGTCTGCGCGATCCCATGTCCGCGGAACCCGCGGTGCTTCTCGCGGCGGAGGGTCTGGATGCCGGCCGGGCGGACTTTCACTGGCGAGCCTATTACGCTCTGGACGACTCCTTGGTCGAGCGGCGGGCAGCGGCGATTCTTCACCCGCCCGCAGGAGTGACCCTAGCCGTCGAGCGCGGTACGTTGCGCGCGGCCGGGAAGTGCTCATCCGAGTGGGCCAGCAAGATGCGGGAATTAGCGCCTTTGATTCCCGGTGTCCGGTCTCTCGACGAGAGCCGGCTGGACGACGGGGGAAGCCTCGATAGCCTGAAGGCCGCCCTTGAATCCGCGACGGTCCTTTTCGATGTCGGTCAGGCGTTGATTTCTGACCAGCAGAGGGCCGCCATTGATCAAGTGCGGGCACGCCTGCAGGCATTGGTCACGAAGGCCAGATCCCAGTCACAGGATCTTTCCGTGGAAGTCGTGGGCCATGCGGATTCGACGGGAGAGGAAGATGTCAACCAGGCCTTGAGCGAGAGACGCGCGCAGCGCCTGGCGCACGAGCTCACGGTGGTCGACATCCCCGCCGGCGTCATCAGCGCCCGTGGGGCGGGAACCTCTCAGCCCGTGCGCTCCGAAGACACGGAAGAAGGCCGGAAGTATAATCGCAGCGTCACATTCCAGGTCAGTTCTTCCAGAAAATCGGGCTCACGGTAGGCGAAATTGTCCATGCTTCAGAAAAAGATCTGTATGCTGGGATCATTTTCGGTGGGAAAGACGAGCTTGGTCCGCAGGTTTGTGGAGAGCATTTTCTCCGACACATACCTGACGACCGTCGGCGTCAAGATTGACAAGAAAGTGCTTCGCGTCGGCGAGCAAGACCTCACCCTGATGCTCTGGGACCTTTACGGCGAAGACGAGTTCCAACGGCTGCGGATGTCCTACCTGCGCGGGGCTTCGGGTTTCCTGTTCGTCGCCGACGGGACGCGACGCGCGACGCTCGACAAGGTGCTGGCTATCAAAGAGGAGGCGGAGAAGGCTCTCGGCCCCGCCAATTTCATTGTCGCTCTCAACAAAAGCGATTTGGCGGACCAGTGGGAAATTGAGCCGGAAAAAGAGAGCGGCCTCGTTTCCCGCGGCTGGAGCGTGATTCGAACCAGCGCTAAGACCGGCGAGGGCGTCGAATTCGCCTTCGAAAGCCTGGCCAAGGCCATGCTCGGTTCCAAAAGCCCCGCCTCCTAGTCGGCGTACTCCCATGAGTGACGAACCCATTCACGCAGCGCTTCTCCGCCAGCAGGGATTCAGCATCTTCGAATTCCTGGGCGACGGCGGGTTTCGCCCGGTCGGCGAGCCCGCGCCTTTTTGCATGGACCTCCTTGGAGAAGAAGAAGCGCGCGCAGAAACGATTCGGCTTGGCGACAAGTTTCCCTTTCTCGATAATTTTCTTGTTGACGCCGAGGAGGTTTGGAAATCACCGACGGAGGAGCGCGCGGAGTCCGGCACGTGGATTGAAAACACCGAGGACGGACGGGAATTGGCCCTGGAAGCGACGGCACTGTGGCTGGCGGGCAAGCGAGTCCTGCTTGTGCAGAATCCCCAGGAGCGATTCGACCGTCAGGTTCCAGTTTTGCAGACGGCCCGCGATTCGCTTCTGGAGCACGGAAAGCTGTTGCGGGAAATCCAGAAGAAGGAGATTCTGCTCCACTGCATCGTGCACGACCTCTCCCAGCCTCTTACCGCCATGCGCGGATGTTTTTCATTGCTGAGCTTGCAGCCGCTCTCGCCCGACCTGAAAGAGGTGGTGGAAATCGCCGAACGGCAGTCGAAAAACAGGAGACGATGATCCGGGGAATCCTGGAAGCGTTCTCCGCCGAGCTCGCCGCCCAACAAACCATCGAGCAGGATCCGGCCAAGGCGCCGGACCTGGCGCGTTGTGCGCAGAGCATCGTGGAGGCATTCGGAAACGCCTTCGCCGAGCGCGGCGCGCGCCTGGAATTGGACCCCGAGCTTGACCTTTCCCAAACGTGGCGGGTGCGGGGAGAGGAATCGCGACTTCTGCGGATTTACGGAAACCTGGTGGAAAACGCCCTGCGCCACAGCCCGAAGGATTCAACCGTCACCCTGGGGGTTGTTGAGGAAGGCCAGTTCCTGCGCGCCGTTGTGGACGACGAGGCCCCCGGGCTTCCCGAAGACCAGACTGCCGACCGACTGTTCGCGCTCTTTGCCAAAGGCAAGGAGAAGAGAGGCGGTAAGGCAGGGTTGGGACTCTACTTCTGCAAAATCACTGTGGAACGTTAGGGCGGAAGCATCGGCTGCGAATCACGCCCGACGGTCGGCGCACGTTTCTGGTTTCGTTTGCCGCGCGTGTAGCAAAGCGGACTTCTTAGAATTTGGACATGGCAGGGCTTGCCGGAGACGCGCGACATGGGCCAAAGCAAGGAGGGCGTCCCGGTGTTTTGCACCGGGACGCCCTTGGTTGCGGGGGCTGGATTTGAACCAGCGACCTTTGGGTTATGAGCCTAACAATTCAATGGCCCGTCTTTGCCTCTCAATAACTTACGTTGATCCTGTTCTACCGTTTTCTACCTACTTGCGGGGTGTTCTGTTCTCAATCTGTTCTCAATTTGTTCTCAGAGTTGTTCTTGAACTCGGTCTGCCAGCGACAGAAGTGGGATCACCATACTCCATCAGTTGCGCTCCGACGCAGTCTGTCTTTGGTGGATTGCGGGGTGTTGCCCGACTCTTGGGACCGCTCGGCGGCGCAAGGACTGGGCGCGTCCTTTGCTCCCCCGATAGAGGCGTAACACATCTGAAGGAACTGTCGGCGGCGCGACCTGGGACGATTCTGACGCGCTGCCGGGCATCCTGTGAGGCGACGCGATTTCATTTCAGATAACGGAGGTGGAAAGATGGCAAAAGGAACCACGCTACACTTAGGCTTTGATTGCCCTGCCTGCGGCGTTGTGAACATCCTCAAATGCCGCAATTGCGGGGAGGTCTTCGAG
>DATKYV010000299.1:0-14614 GCA_035528275.1 Terriglobia bacterium
TGAAGGTCTGTCCTCCGTCGGCAACATACGCCCGACGCGGATTCCGTCGTCCTGGCAGACGCAGTTCCGTGACCTGCGCGATTACGCCGGAGTGGCCTGGTACTGGCGCACCGTGAACGTGCACCCGCCGGCGCCCGACCAGGTGGCGCTGCTGCGCTTCGGCGCCGTCGATTATCTGGCGGAAGTTTACGTCAATGGCCAAAAGGCCGGAAGGCACGAAGGCGGTTATCTGCCGTTCGAGATTGACGTCACTTCCCTCTTGAGAGCGGGCGATAACGAAATCGCGGTGCGTGTGGCGGACGCGGCGCCGAAGTCTGTTGACGCGGATGGGATCAAGTACGAGGAAATCCCTCACGGGAAGCAGAACTGGTACGTTCAGACGAGCGGCCTCTGGCAGGATGTAGCATTGGACTTCCGCCCTCGCTTCCGCCTAGGCACCGTTCACGTCAGCGCTGGTGCCGACGGCCGCTTCGCGATTGCCATTCCCATCATCAACACACCCTCAAAAGATGATTTGAACGGCGCGCGCGTCAGCGCCGAGATTCTCGGTCCAAAGGGCGAGACCGTCTGGAAAGAATCGAGTGAGGTCGGCCCGGGCCAGGAGCGGATGGAGTTTTCGGGAAATGTCTCCAATCCCGCGCGTTGGGGATTGGAGAGTCCGGCGCTCTATACGCTTCGACTGTCGCTTTCCTCAGGCGACATGCAAGAGCTTCGCTTCGGATTCCGGACGTTCGAGACCCGCGACGGCAAATTCTTCCTGAACGGCCAAGCCGTTTATCTGCGCGGCGCGCTCGATCAGGATTTCTATCCGGAGACGGCTTACACGCCGCCTTCGCTGGATTACCTGCGGGACGAGATGCGAAAGGCCAAGGGACTCGGCCTGAACATGTTGCGTTGCCACATCAAAGTGCCGGACCCGCGGTACCTTCAGGCTGCCGACGAAACCGGCATTCTGGTGTGGTACGAAATTCCCAACTGGGACAAGCTCACTGAGGACGCCAGGCGCCGCGCCGGGGATACGCTGCGCGGCATGGTGGAGCGCGACTGGAATCATCCATCCATTGTCATCGTCAGCGTCATCAATGAGAGCTGGGGCGCCGACCTCCGCGAAGCTACGGAGCGCGCGTGGCTGAAGCAGGCCTACGGGCAGGCCAAGAAAATGGTCCCCAACTGGCTGGTCGTTGATAACAGCGCCTGCTGCCAGAACTTTCACATGGAGACGGACATCGCCGATTTCCACCAGTACAACGCCATTCCCGACTATGCGGCCGACTTCGACCGATTCGTCGAGGATATGGCGCGCCGGCCCAAGTGGCTCTTCAGTCCTTACGGCGATGCGGCGCCACGCGGCGACGAGCCCATCGTGCTTTCGGAATTCGGTAACTGGGGGCTGCCGCTGCTGCCGGAGCCGCGCCCCTGGTGGTTCTCACGGGATTTCCATGGAATCGACATCACCTTGCCCGAAGGCGTCGAGAAGCGGTTCTCGGACTACGGGTTCGACAAGCTTTTTGCCGATCCCAACGCCCTCGCCGTCGCCACCCAGTGGCACCAGTATCGTGCCCTCAAACACGAAATCAACACGCTCCGCTCACTCCCCGGAATGGAAGGCTACGTCATCACCGAATTCACGGACCTGAACTGGGAAGCGAACGGCCTCCTCGACATGTGGCGCCGGCCCAAGGCCTATGGCGAGAAAATCTCCAAGCTTCAGCAGGACGATCTGCTGGTGGCGCGCTCGGAGAAAAGGAATTTGACTTCAGGTGAAAAAGCAGAAGCGGAAGTCTATTTTTCCCACTATTCGCAGAGCGATTTCCCCGGGGCGAGTGTTGTCTGGCGCATCGAAAACACCGCCTTGAACGGGGCGTTGCCCCCGACGGAGGTGCCGGCCGGCTCCACCGCCCGCGTCGGAACGATCGAGTTCACAGCGCCGGAAGTTGAGGCTCCGACCCAAAGCATCTTGCGAGTCTATCTGACGTGGGAGGGGAAAACCATTAGCGAGAATTCCGTGGACCTGTTCTTCTATCCTCCCATTCACCTGACCCTGCCGCCCGCCGTGGCGTTCCACGACCCGCCCGGCCGCCTGCGGCGCCTGGTGAACGAAATGCGGGCGCGCAACTACCTGGCGCCCTCGGGGACGGAAACCCTCCCGGTGATGGTGGCTTCGGTATTCGATGACGAGGTGAAGAAAACGCTCCAGGGAGGAGGATTGGTGATCCTTCTGCCCAGCGACCGCCAGACGCTGGCGCCGGGTCTGGAAATCGCGCCGCGCAGTGGTTCGAGATTGGACGGGAATTGGATTTCCGGTTTCCTCTGGATTCGCAAGGGGCAGCCGCCGTTCGACAAGATCGGGTTTGAAACCCTGCCGGGTTTTGAGGTCCAGACGGTCGCGCCCAGCACGGTTGTTCAGGGAGTGCCAGCCGGAAACTTCCGCGACGTGCTGGCAGGAATGTTCTACGGATGGATTCACTCCAACGTCGGCGTTGTTGTGCAGGCGAAGTATGGGAGCGGAAAGCTCTTCATCTGCACATTCTCGCTCGCCACAACTTACGGAAGCGATCCCTACGCCACGTATCTGCTCGATGCGCTGGTCAACTACGCGGTCTCCGGCCCGACGCCGCAGTTCGAGATCCCCGCATCGGGTGATTGAACGGGGAAATCCCGCGCGCCAACCTTGCCGGGTCTTCGCGCACTTTACTCCCTAAACTTCCGGAAACTATTCAGTTGTTCTCTTGCTTGGGAAACCGATGGCGGGTGGGTGCGGCGTCCGCCTACTTCGCGCTCGCCGGAGCTTTGTGCGGCGCGGGCTTACCGAACATCTCCTTGAGCACGTCCTCGCACGCCTCCAGCGTCCGGTCGACGTGCGCGTCCGTATGGCTGAAGCTCACGTGATTGCGCTTGAGATTGAGCGGTATCTTGTAAATCCCCCGGTCAATCAGCCGCCGCCGGTATTCGACGAATCGTTCGGCGTCGTTCGCCAGAAGATCGGAATAGTTCTGCGGAAGACTGTCCAGAAAGTAGGTGAGGAAGATCGATCCGAAACCCGCCACCGTGGCGCGAATCCCCAGCCGCTGATGAATCTCGCGAAGCCCTTTGCGCAGCCGCTCGCCCAGCCGGAAAATGTGGTCGTGGACCGGCTCGCGTTCGAGGATTTCGATGGTGGCCAGCGCCGCGGCGCATCCCACGGCGTTGCCGTTGTACGTCCCGGCGAAAAAGGTGTCGCCGCCCGGGCGGGTGGTGAAACGGTCCATGATCTCCGCCTTGCCGCAGACCGCCGCCATGGGAAATCCGTTGGCCATGGCCTTGCCCAGGGTCGTCAGATCCGGCGTCACTCCGCAGACGGCCTGATAGCCGCCCAGGTGGTGGCGAAAGCCCGTGATAACTTCGTCGAAGATCAACACCGCCCCGTGGCGGGAGGAGATCTCGCGCAGGCCTTCCAGGAAGCCCGGCCTGGGCAGCACACAGCCGATGTTGTGGGGAATCGGCTCGAGGATAATCGCCGCCACCTCCTGGCGATGCTCGGACAGCGTGCGTTCCACGTCATCCAGGTCATTAAACTCGCAGACCAGGGTGTTCTCCAGGGCCTCCGGAAGCATGCCCGCCGAGCCGGCGTCGAGCTTGCCGACTTTGTCTGCAGGGCTGATGACATTCCTCAGCACGTAATCATGCATCCCGTGGTAGCAACCCTGGAACTTGATGATCTTCTTCCTTCCCGTGCAGGCGCGCGAGACCCGAATGGCGTGGAACGTGGCTTCCGAGCCGGTGTTGCAGAGCAAGACTTTTTCGGCGGAAGGAATATGCTGGCGAATCTTCCAGGCGACTTCGATTTCGAGCTCCGTCGTTCCCACGCCCGGCAGCAGGCAATTTCCCATCGCTTCCGCCACCCGCCGGTTGACCTCCGGATGGTTGTGTCCAAGCAGGGGAGGACCGAAGGCCGCCTGATAGTCGATGTATTCGTTGCCGTCCGCGTCCACCAGCAGCGCCCCGGCGGTTTTCTTGAACACCAGATGCGGCAGAACGTTGCGAATCGAACTGTTCACGCCGCCGGGCAGGACCTCGCAGGCCCGCGCGTAAAGCCGTTCGCTTTCCGCAAATGACCGCTTGGCTCCCATCTTAATCTCTCCTACCCGCGGCCACGCCGCGCAACCCGCCGGGCAAAGCCGAGAGGGCGCCGCGTGCCGCCGGTCGATGCCGCCCACATCGCTTCAGTCGCGGGGTGGCCGGAATGTCCGCAAGGTGTCGGAGCAGATGAGTTTACTTCTCATCGTTCTTCGGCACCCAGTAGAGTTCCTGGCGGATTTGTTCCTTGCCGAAACCTCGTCGTTCGAGAATGCCTTGGACGTTGACAATCATCTGCGGGTGCCCGCAGAGGTAAACGGTGGTATTGGAAGTTCCGAGCTTCAGGTTATCCAGGAATTTGCGCAGCACATCTTCAGCGCGGCCCACCTCACCTTCCCAGGAAGGGTCCTCCCAGGGCCGGCTGATGGTCGGAATGTAGGTCAGCCATTTGGATTCCTTGGAAAGCGCCTCCATTTCCTCTCGATACGCGAATTCGTGCGAACGGCTGGCCGAGTGCAAGATGACCACTCGAAAACCCGGCGGTCGATTCGAGGATTTTTCGCGGGCCAGCGTCCGGACCATGCTGACGTAGGGCGCGATGCCGGTCACCGTACCGACCATGAAATGTTGGGCGTGTCCGGTCTTGCCATCAAACGCGAAGAGGCCCTTCGCCTGGCGCCGCATTACCACCGTTTCTCCCACTTCGGTTTCTTTCAGCCGGGGCGTGAGTCCTCCTTGCGGTACCAGCTCAAAGAAGAACTCGATTTCGTCTTCCAGCGGGCTGGAGACGATCGAGTAGGGCCTCTCGACGATCTTGCGACCCTCCCACATTCCCAGGGTGGCGTATTGCCCCGGCCGGAAAATCAGCGGCTCTTCCGGGCGAATGCGGATTGACCACAAGTCCTCGGCGTAGTCCTTGCGCTCGACAACCTGCGCCTTCTGGTAAACCTGTTGTGCAACGACCATACGTCTGGAACTTGCTCCCTTCCACCTGGATGCCGACGACGGGGTGGGGATGCGCCGACATCCTGAAGATGCGACCGGAGCGGCGCCTTTTCCAAAGACCCGATTCCCTTTTCAGAATACCAGACCGAGCCTTCGATGGGCTACGAGAGAAGGAGGCAGGCTTGTAGGCGCAGGGAGCGCCCGGCCTTCGAAACCGATCCGCCAGGAGCTGCCCGCATTGAGTTCTCGCCGGCAGCAACCCGCAAAGGGTGAAGTTCCGGAGAGCCCGCTGGGACAATCGCCCGTGTTACAGGCCCACTGCCTAGGGCAGCCTGCCGCGCTCCGCAAGCCCCCAAACATACCAGGCGGCGAGAACAGCGGCATCCACCAGTGAGATCGCCAGACAGATGCCGAACGTTTTACCGAAGAAGGATTCGGTCACTTCTTTCCGCCAGGCGCGAACACACAGGACAACGAGCAGGATCTCCGTGAGAATTGCCAAGCCGTGAAGCGGCGTCTCCAGCACCGGCAGGGGCTGCATGGTCACTGAGGCCCAGAGCACGGCAAACTCATCGAAGAAGCCTCCCAGCAGGATGTTCAGCAGAATCAAGACAATCGGAGCCACAACTCCCAGCATGTAGCTGTACTTGTTCTCGCCGAAGTAAACCATCACCACGATGGCCACAAAAACCAGGGAGCGGATCAGCTCGAAAGGATAGTACTCGGGGATCGCAAATGCACCGGCGACAATCAGAACCACGGTGAGGAACGATGTCACGAAGATTCCCCGGTCAGACATAGTTTAACTCCTTGAGGGGGCTCGCCGCGGCGCCTGCGGCGAACACAGGCGCCGGAACGGGATGGCCCAAAGTCGGATTCGGATTTCGCACGCGACGTTCACCCACTGATGTCATAAGCCGGCGACATCAGCCCGGCAAAACGGACTAGCCGAAAGTGGCGCAAGTATAGCACACGGCCGGGGATTAAAGCGCTGCCTCGAACTTTGTCGAGGATAAGCTCCGGAAGCGTCGGTGGTGGGCCAGTTTGGCTTTTTGTAGCGGCGGTCTCTGACCGCCGAATCTTAGTTCTCAAGGACTTCCGGCGCTCAGAGAGCACCGCTACAGCAATTTGACCCACTACCGAAGCGTCGTTCGCCTTCTCGGAATGCCCTCAACTGGGGTAAACTGGTGGCGCGCGCCTGTAGCTCAGATGGATAGAGCGGCAGACTTCGAATCTGTAGGTCGGGGGTTCGAGCCCCTCCAGGCGCGCCAGACTTCTTTAAAGACACTGGGCAGCCAGGTCAGAAAACGCACTTGTCGCGCTATGCCCTGATTCCGTCCGGAAACAGGATCGCAGAAGTTCTCCTGAGGATTGGAAAGCAATCCGAAGGCCCGTTGGTGGCCATGGTCCTGCAAAGCGGCACCCTCAAGCAGCGGCGCTCGCAGAGGACCGGTAAAGAAAAGGAAGGGCCACGGCGGCATTCCGTTTCGCCGGCCAAACCGGCCGACATACCGCGCGTGGCAACCTATTCCGGCCCCGGAACCGGTGACTGATCTTCGGACGTCGGCACTTCGAGGTTTCGAGTTTTTTCAAGCTGCCGGGCTGCGCGCTTCTCCGCTTTCAATCTCTGCTTTTCCAGGCGCTTTACCTCTTTTTGTCGTTTCTGGAACGTACCCTTCTGTCGACCTGCCATACAGGCTCCTTTCACGCCCCGGTAAGTGTGGAATCGCGGGCTGAGGCTTCGCGCAGGGGGCGCGACTTACCAGCGGGGTTCACGCGGTGAACGAGGTCCGCGGTAGCCGTCCCGGCCGCCGCGACGCTTCCCGCCGTCGCCACCGCTGCGCTCCGGTCTGGGGCGGGCTTCGTTGATGGTGAGCGCGCGCCCTTCGAATTCCTTGCCATTGAGAGCGCCAATCGCCTTCGCAGCATCGTCGTCCTGAGCCATCTCGACAAAGGCGAACCCGCGCGATTTGCCAGTGTCGCGATCCGTCATGATCCGCACTTGCTGCACTTCCCCGAACGGGCCAAAGAGATCGCGGAGCGCGTCTTCGGTCGCGCTAAACGGCAGGTTACCTACAAAAATGTTCTTCATTCATTCTCCTCAGGGGTTGAGAATACGTTGAGTTTTGCAGTTGATGTGATCGGGAGAGCTCTGCTCCCCCGCAATGCAGTGCCGGTGTAGTCAATCAGTGGCGTGAAGGAGAAAAGACCCACAGCCTCGAATGAAGAGACGCCGGAACCGAACGCCCAATGGCGTAAGTTCATATTATCTCACATCTCGGCCGATTATGTGGGGGAAGTCCACCCAGCCGCCCCGCTCGGAAGAACTACCCCTGCCCGTCACCGGGATTGCCGGAAAGCCAGGATGTGCTGTTGCGAAACCACGGCGGCCCTAAGTCCCCACGACATCAGCGTTTGGCGAGCTTGGCGGCCAGCGTCAACAGCAGGGTTCGGTTTGAGCTTGACATCCCCTCGAAGCACTTGATCAGAGTCTTCACCGGCTTCGAGGTTCCACCCTGTTCTGGCACCCGGGGGGCTGAGGGACGACCTTCGCCGTAAAACAGCAACTGATACGGTTCCACTTCCAGGGCCTTGGCGAACTTCTCCAGCGTGGAAAGCGAAGGCGCGGTATAACCTCCCTCCACCCGTGAGATATAGGACCGCAAGAGACCGGAACGCCTCTCGATGTCGCCCTGCGACAGACCCTTGGCTTCGCGGAGATCTCGTAACCGCTTGCCGATATTCATAAGGGCATTAAATCAGAAGTGAGATGGTTCGTCAACGAAGTCAGGCCGGTGAATTAACGAACCTCGTAACCGGCAGGACGCGTTCGGGACGGCCCCTCGGCAGACCGCTGAGGACCGCGCCGCCACTCCACAAATCCGGCGCCCAGCATCGCGATGCGCACTATCGGTCACTTCGCTTGCGCCGTTTCTACGCCCGGCGGCTGCGGCTTGAGGAATGCGGCCGGGGGCGGCGCGCGTCAGATTTCCGCTCGTCCGCAGCATGATACGTCACCCACGCGAGCAGCGCGAGCGTCAAGACGGCACCCGTCATTTCGTGCAAGGTGGGCAGCAGAATGGCGAGCGAGGAGTGGTTCTGGAGCTCGCGATCGTCGCGGTCCGTGATCGTCAGGCTCTTGATCCCCGCCCTTTCGGCCCGTGCGGCTGCTTTGTGCACGGCTCTCTTCAAACGACAGCGCGAATTTGAAAGAAATATAATCGCGCGCCCAGCCGCCGGGTTGCGGAAGCAATCGAACTCGTCTTCAAAGGAGGCAGGGGACTCGACGGGAATGCGCATTTCCCTGCTGAACTGTCGCGCCCACTCGGCCGCGATGGAATGGAAGAACCCTCCGCCCGCGACCGTTATGTCCTCGCAGCGTTTCAATTCGGCGGCGAACGGCCGGACGGCGTCGCCGAGCTGCGTCAGAACCCATTCGATGTGTTCTGGAATTCTCTGGAATTCGGTTTCGAGGGTGGCAAGCTGGGGATGATGCCGCTTGAGCACCTGCGCGGCCACCAGGGAAATGTATCCAAGCGCGGCGTGCCGGCACACCGAGCTCGTTCCATCGCTCCCGCTCTCCCCGCCCGCACCAACCAGGAAGATTCCGTCGGCAAGCGCCGCCAGGGTGCTCTGGGCCGCCTTCGTGACTGCCAGTACTGTCGCTCCGCGCGAATGCGCCGCCCGCGCGGCCTCCAGCGTTTCAGGACTCTCACCGGACTGGGAGATCGCCAATACGACCGACCGGGGCCGCAAAACGCCCAATGCGTGGGCGGAAAACTCCGTTGCCTCGCGGACAACGACCGGCCATCCGACCAGGCTCTCAAACCCGAGCCCCACCGTCATCCCCGCAAACAGGCTCGGCCCACGGCCCACGATGAACAGCGGGCCGTCCCCCCAGCGCGTTCGCCGGATCACCGCCTCGTATTGGGGGCGCCCCTTTTCTAGCATTTCACGCAGGGCACGGGGAGTATCCAAAATCGCCTTCCGGCTGTCCATCTGCGTTCTCCCGCGCCGTCCGCTATGCGGCGCTTTCCGGGCCCTGGCCCATAACGGCGTTTTCGTTCACAGGAAGAATAATCTCAATACACCTCGCATTCAAAATGATTGTTTGTCACGGACTGGGTTTGCGTTTCGAACCAGTTTGACCTGCACAGAAAGGTCGAGCTCTGCGAAGCTGCGCGCGTCCCGGCGCTCGCTAGCCCCCAAACCACTTGGCAAAGCGTTCGCGCTCGAATTGGCGCTTCCCTTCCAGGCCTTCTTCCGAGGGCGGCTTCAAGGTGACGCGAGAACCTTCGGGCGTAAGCAAATCCGCCTTGGCCGGCAAGTCGACCTCGGCGGCCAAGGTGGCGCCGCCAAAGCCGGCGCCGAGTACGACAACCTGCTTCATGGAGTACCTCCATCCGACTGCATATCCACCAGGCGCAAGTTCCGTGCCCAAGAATAAACCACGATTTCCATTCTGGAATCCCTGGCTCGCGGTGAGTGTATACCCCTCAGCCTGGTTTTGGAATGTCCCTGAACGTCAGGTGTCAGGTCACGCCGTAGGTCAATCCGTCATCGGTCTCCTTCCCTGCCTTGGCCAGGGAGCGGCCAAGGTCAACTCGCCTTCGCAAGAAGCCGTCTTGAAAATCGCGACATACATTCCCCGTGACAACACGCCAATTTGGCTCGCGCCTGAATTCTCGAAACTGTAGTGATTTTCGTTTTCGAGTGATATAATGCGTGCTTCGGACTGCAAGTTTCCCGGACAAGCATTGTGCAATGCGCACCATTGTTTCGCTTTGAGCCTTTTCAGCGCATCTTTGCGACAAAGAAACAAAGGAGCGAACCATGAGTCGAAAAAAGGACAAGCCGCGGAAGACGGCAGAGGAGATTGCCGCCTTAAGCAGGCGCGATTTCCTGAAGGGCGCCGGCGTCGCGGTCTCAGGCGGATTGCTGGCGGGTGACGCCGTCGGAGTGGCAGCCCCGGAGATGGCGGGTCAAGTTCTCGGTCCCGGCCCCGTACCCTTCAAGTTGCACATCAACGGGAAGGCTTACAAGGTGAACCTGGAGCCGCGGGTCACGCTCCTCGATGCCCTGCGCAACCACTTGGACCTGACGGGGGCCAAGAAGGTGTGTGACCGGGGGACCTGTGGGTCCTGCACGGTGCTCCTGGACGACAAGCCGGTGTACGCCTGCGGCGTGCTGGCCATTGAAGCCGCGGGGCACCGCATCACCACCATCGAAGGGCTGTCGCATGGCGACCACTTGCATCCGGTGATGGAGGCTTTCGTCGAACACGACGCGCAGCAATGCGGATTCTGCACGCCGGGGTTCGTGATGTCGTGCAAGGCGTTTTTGGATCGGCATCCGAATCCCACGCCGGAAGAGATCGAGAAGGGGTTGGGTGGCAACCTCTGCCGCTGCGGAACCTACGTGGGCGTCCGGCAAGCCGTCATGGACGCCGCCAAGGCGATGAAGGGAGGGCGGTCTCATGCCTAAGTGCAAATACGATTGGCCGGAGGCGGGCGAACGTCGGCTCATCGGCAAGCGAATCTCGCGCATCGACGGACCCGTGAAGTCCAGCGGGCGGGCCAAGTACTCCTACGACGTCAACCTTCCCGGTATGCTGTGCGCCAAGATGCTGGGTTGCCCTTATGCGCACGCCAAGATTGTTTCGATCGACACCTCGGAAGCTGAGAAACTTCCCGGCGTGAAGGTGGTGCGCGTGATTCAGGGCCCGGGCACGGAGATCCAGTGGGAGGGCGATGAGGTTGTGGCCGTCGCGGCTGTGACCGAGGAAATCGCCGAGGACGCCCTGAGCAAGATCAAGGTGGAATACGAGCAACTGCCGCACCTGGTGCACGAAGAGGTTTTGACCGAGGTGGGCGACCGAGGAAAGCCGGCGGCGGAAATCAAGAGCGGCGATCCCGATGCCGCCTTCAAGGACAAGAACTCCGTTATCTCGGAGGGAACCTACGGCGCCTCGGTGATCGCCCACTGCTGCCTGGAAGCGCATGGCGGCGTGTACGATTGGCCGGACGAGAATACGCTCGTTACCTGGCATTCCACGCAGAACGTCTCCGGCGTCCCCGGCCAGTTGGCTGAGGCGCTGGGAATTCCGGCGGGAAACGTGCGGACGATCTGCAACTACATGGGCGGCGGGTTCGGAAGCAAGTTCGGTCCCGACCGCTGGGGAATGGTCGGAGCGCAGCTCGCCAAGGAAGCCGGGAGGCCGGTCAAGCTGATGCTGCCCCGTGACGCGGAATTGAAACTGGCGGGCGGGCGGCCTTCACACTTCGCCAAGATTCGCGTGGTTGCCAAGAGAGACGGGACGGTAACCGGCTGGGAGTCCGATTCGTGGAGCACCGGCGGTCCGGGGGGCGGCGGAATGCCTCCCATTCCTTACGTGCTGGAAGTTCCCAACCGCGTGATGCGGCACACGTCGGTGGCCACGAACATCGGGCCGACGCGTGCCTGGCGCGCTCCCAACCACCCCCAGGCATGCCTGCTGACCATGGCGGCGCTCGACGATTCGGCCGCCAAGCTCAACATGGACGCGCTGGAATTCTTCTACAAGAACGCCGGCCTGGCGGGCGAACGCGGCGAAATCTATCGCCAGGAATTGCGCATCGCCGCCGATCTGGCAGGGTGGAAGAACTTCTGGCACCCGCGGGGCGACAAGACTCCCGGCCCCATCAAGCGCGGACTGGGCATGAGCATGCACACCTGGGGCGGGCGCGGCCACAACAGCAACTGCACGGTAACCATCCAGCCTGACGGCTCAGTGGAGGTCGCCCTGGGCAGTCAGGACCTGGGCACCGGCACGCGCACGGTCATCGCCCTGAGCGCCGCGGAAACCTTCGGCCTGCCGATCGAAGCCATCACGGTCCGTATCGGAGACAGCAAGGACCCCGCTTCCGGCGCTTCCGGCGGCAGCACCACGGTGGGCGGCGTGAGCAGTTCCACGCGCCGCGGCAGCGTGGACGCTCTGGAGGCATTCCTTGCCAAGCTGGCGCCGAGCTTCGGGGTGGAAGCGAGCGCACTCGAAGCCGCGAACGGCTACGTTCGGGTCAAGGCTGACCCCTCTCAACGCCTCACCTGGAAGCAGGCCTGCGCCAAGCTGGGCGTGACGCCCATCCAGGCGTCGGGGAAGAACCCGGGGCCGTGCAACCTCATCTCCAGCGGCGTGGGCGGTGTGCAAATTGCCGACGTCTCGGTGGACACCGAAACCGGCCTCGTCAAGATAAACAAGTTCGTCGCCGTGCAGGATTGCGGTCTCATCCTGGACATGAAGACGGCGGAAAGCCAGTGTTACGGGGCCATCATCATGGGCATCACCTACTCGCTGTTCGAAGAGAAGATTATGGACCGGGTCACGGGCCGCATGCTGAACCCCAACATGGAGTTCTACAAGCTGGCGGGCATCGGTGACATCGGTGAAATCATCGTGCACATGATGACCGGACCGGGGTACGACGAGCGCGGCGTGATCGGCCTGGGCGAGCCTCCGGTGATCTCGCCCGGCGCGGCCATCTCCAACGCCGTCGCCAACGCCATCGGGGTGCGTGTACCCACCATACCCATCACTCCCCAGAAGGTTCTTGCGGCCCTGCAGAAAGGAGGGAAGGCCTGATGGAAGCTTTTGAATACGCAAACCCGACATCCCAAGAAGAGGCAATCAAGCTTCTCGCCGGCGAATGGGGAAAGACGGAAATCCTGGCGGGCGGAACCGACCTCCTGAGTTTGATCAAGGACGGCGCCGCATGTCCCAAACGCCTGGTAAGCCTGAAATCCGTCGAGGGGCTGGGCGGAATCGAGTACAAGGAAGACTCGGGACTACGCCTGGGCGCCATGGTGACCATCGACGAGTTGATGAGCCACGACGATGTTCTCGGCCATTACCCCGCCCTGGCGGAAGCCGCCGAGGCAATCAGGAGTCCACAGATCTGCAGCCTGGGGACGGTGGGCGGTGACCTTTGCCAGCGCCCGCGCTGCTGGTACTACCGAGCGGGATACGGGCTGCTCGCCACCTACAACGGCAAGCCGCTCGTCCCGGAAGGCGACAACCGCTATCACGCCATCCTGGGCAACGCAGGACCGGCCTACTTTGTGAATCCCTCCAGCTTGGCTCCCATTCTGATCGCCCTGGGCGCCAAGGTGAGCATTCAGGGACCACAAGGCTCGCGCGAAGTCGGCGTGGACAAGTTCTTCTCCACGCCCAGTGCCGAGGGTCAGCGCGAGTACGACCTGAAGCCCAACGAAATCCTGACGGGAATCACAGTTCCACCGGCCGGTGGGGCGAAGATGGCGATTTACGAAGTGCGGCAGAAGGAAGCTTTGGACTGGCCGTTGGCCGCCGCCGCGGTGGTCTTGAACATGGACGGCCAGACGGTGAAGTCGGCGCGCGTGGTCCTGGGGCATGTGGCCCCGGTACCCTGGCCCTCACCGGAAGCCGAGGCCGCGCTGGCGGGCAAGGCGGTCAGCGAAGCCGTAGCCGACGCCGCCGGCCAAGCCGCCGTCGCCAAGGCCAAGCCACTCAGCATGAACGGCTACAAGGTCCAGCTCGCGCGGGTGGCGGTGAAACGCGCCGTTCTCAAAGCCGCGCAAGGAGGGGCTTGATCATGCCTGATACCACCCATCAGCCCGGAGTCGCCGTAAGCCACTGCCGCTGCCTGCGCTCGAAAGAGATGTTCATCAATGTCGAGCCGGACCCCACGGTTCCCAATTCCAGCAGCGGCATCTTCTGGTGCGTCCACACTCAGAACTGCCTCGGACCGGATGGGCGCGTCGCCGAACCGGATAGCTGCAAATCCGGCCGCGCCTGCTACGACCCAGTCTGAGCGTCACCTTCAGTTGGCGCACAGGAGCGGGTGAACCCCTGTGCGCCGCCTGCTCCCGCACTCCTCCAATTTGGCAACCTAGTCGACGCCGGCCTCCGCCTACACCCAGGACGAAGGGGGTCGGTGGGATTGAAGGAGCGTGGCAGAGCAGCCTTTTGGCTCCGGGCGCGCCCGGCACCACCCAAATGCTCGGACCGCAACCTCCGCGCCTCTTTACTCGCCGTATGGCGGGAAGACTGTTTCGACGTGTTGAGAGGCGAAGGAGCCACTGTAAACCTCCGCGAGTCCGCCATCCTCCGAGTAGTGGGAAATGATCTTCTCGGTAACCGCCTGAGAAGATTACCCATCAGAGCCCCTCTCTTTGGATCTTGCTCGGCGTTAGTCGCACGCGCACACGTCCCCCCTGCCGCGAACCTTAGGCGTTCATGGACAAGCCTGTCTATAGACCAGGCCTTGAATGCACCTTAAGTGCACCTTAATTACATGCCCGGGGCGCTCTTTTCAAAAACTAGGGCTTTATGTCCGGGTCGAATCCGGCTGTTGCCAAATATGTGGCTTGTATGGGAAGCGCGGGGGAACTTTGGCTTGAGGCAGAGCGAGGGCTCGAGTTGGATATTATTGCTTCCCGCGAGCCTCTGCTCTGGATATCCTGCACGACGACCCGCGGTTTCAGGACCTCATCCGTCGCGTGGAAGCCCGAGAGCGAGGATCAGATGCTCTTGTCTGTCCGCGCCCGCTACGACCCGGTCTAGGCTCACTTTTGCACACCCGTAGCCAGGGGCGCACAT
>DATKYV010000300.1:0-7437 GCA_035528275.1 Terriglobia bacterium
GTCAGCTTCCCGCTCTTTCTTCTGCCACTCGGGTGTCCAGAACCAGCGTTGGTCTTTGGGGACCAGGCTCGCGGGGATCATCTCCACCCGGTCGTCCACCAGCCGCATCAGCATGTAATCGCCTTTCTTGATGCGCAGCGCCTTGGAGATTCGGCGAGGAATGGTGAGCTGCTGTTTGGCGCCCACGCGGATCGCTTCTTCAAGGTAGGCTTTGGTTTTGGGCATTCGAGTCCTCTTTTCCCGACTTTCCGATTTTCCGACTCCAGCCGCCTCCTGTCAAGGCGAGAAACCATGAAAGGCCGCAGGTTTGAAGGACGAAACCTGCGCTACAAGGGCATCTGTTCGGCGGCGCGGCGCTGGAAAAGCTCGATGTAGCAGTTGACCAGGGAAACGGCGGCGGGGGTGATGCCGGGGATGCGCGAGGCCTGGCCGAGGGTGAGCGGCCGGACGCGCGTGAGTTTCTCCACCACCTCTCGCGAGAGCCCGGAAACCTTGTGGTAGTCGAACCAGTCGGGAATGCGACGGGCTTCGGCGCGCTTCATGCGCTCGATCTGCTTTTCCTGCTGCTGGAGGTAGCCCTCGTATTTGAAGTCTGTCTCCACGCGCCGGGCTTCTTCGGATGAAAGTAGCGGCGGCTTTATGCCGCCATTCGCGGCGTGGCGGGTTAAACCCGCCTCTACAGATCCAAGCCCTTCATTGACCCATTCCATCAAATCGTCAATGCTCAGTTCCGGGCGCTTCAAAAGCTGCGCGCCGGTGAGCGTTGCCGGACCCACAAAAGTCCCGCCGTTCGCCAGGCCGATTCGCGTGTAGATTTCCCGGCCCAGGCGCGAATCCGGATCGAGGCGGCTTTCCAGCAGAAATTTGGCCGCCGCCGAAATTCGTTTTTGCTTTTCCAGAAACGTCTCGTAGTCCTTCTGCTTGATGGTCCCCACCTGATAGCCCAGCGGCAGCAGGCGCTCGTCGGCGTTGTCGATGCGCAGGTGAAGGCGAAACTCGGCGCGCGAGGTAAACATGCGGTAGGGTTCGTCCACGCCTTTGCTGACCAAATCGTCGATCAGGATGCCGGTGTAGCCCTGCGTGCGGTCGATGGTGACGTGCTCCTTGCCCTCGACGCACCGCGCGGCGTTGATGCCCGCCATGATGCCCTGGCAGCCCGCCTCTTCGTAGCCCGTTGTGCCGTTGATCTGGCCGGCGAGAAAAAGGTTCCGAACTTTCTTGGTCTCGAGCCAGGGAGTGAGTTCGGTGGGTTGCACCATGTCGTACTCGATGGCGTAGCCGGGGCGAATCATCTCCGCGTTTTCGAGTCCGGGAATGGAGTGCACCATCGCCGCCTGCACGTCAATGGGCATGGAGGTGGCCATGCCGTTCACGTAGATTTCGTAGGTGTCCATGCCCTCCGGCTCGAGGAAAAGCTGATGCTGCGCCTTGTCGGGGAACTTGACGATCTTGTCTTCAATGGAGGGGCAATAGCGCGGCCCGATGCTCTTGATCTGCCCGGAATAGAGCGGGGCGCGATGCACGTTCTCGCGAATGATGCGATGCGTCTCGGCGTTGGTGTAGGTGATCCAGCAGACGGTCTGCGGTTGGGTGATCGCCCGAGTGCGAAAGCTGAAGGGTGTGGGAACGGGGTCGCCGCGCTGCACCTGGAATCGGGAGAAGTCAATGGTGCGCGCGTCGAGGCGCGGCGGCGTGCCGGTCTTGAGCCTCCCGACCTCAAAACCCAGGCCACGCAGCGCTTCGCCCAACAGCACCGACGGCGGCTCGCCCGAGCGCCCGGCGGGATATTGCTGCTCGCCGCAGTGGATGAGCCCGTTGAGGAAAGTCCCGGTAGTCACGATCACGGCGCCGGCCTCGACCGTGCGCCCGTCGCGCAAGCGGATGCCGCGCACACGGCGGTAGGGGAGCCCTTCGGGCTCCCGCGGGAGGGCGGCCTGCCCCGGCAATCTCGGGGAGCCCTCCCCTACCAAGACCAAATCCACAACCTCCGCCTGCTTGATGCGCAGGTTGGGCTCGGACTCGAGCACCTGTCGCATCTTCGCGCGATACTGCTTCTTGTCGGCCTGGGCGCGCGGTGACCAGACGGCAGGACCGCGGCTGGTATTGAGCAGGCGGAACTGGATGCCCACGGCGTCGATGACCTCGCCCATCACGCCGCCCAACGCATCGATTTCGCGCACCAGGTGTCCCTTGGCGATTCCGCCCACCGCGGGGTTGCATGACATCTGCGCGATCAGGTCGAGGTTGATGGTATAGAGCGCCGTGCGCAGGCCCATGCGCGCCGCCGCCATCGCCGCCTCGCACCCCGCGTGCCCCGCGCCCACCACAACGACATCGTAGTTCTCCGAGAAACTCAAGGGCATCGTTATGAATTCCCACCCGACGACAGACAGTCATTTTAGCAGGTTGCCAGTCAATTCGCATCGCGCACGGAGGTAGTGATGACGGGCAGGGTACGGTTCGAACCACATCGAATGACGACCGCCACGGGCGGTCGTCTTCGCTGCGCCCTGCGACCGGATCTGCTCGCTTATTGACCCGCTAAGTGCGTCTGTGAATCTGCAGCGCGGAGCTACCTAACGATCACCGCCGAGAACCCATTGACAAGTTGATTTGAATATGCAAATATACCTCGGTCTGGTATCGCTCCAGGCAAGGAGAGGAATGCCCGATTTGGGTCAGTTCAAAGCCGAGTTTTTCAAGGCTCTAGCTCATCCGTTGCGCATCCAGATACTGGATGCTTTACGGGACGGGGAGATCAGTGTCAATGAGTTGGGAACCCGGCTGGGTGTTGAGCAGAGCACGCTCTCACAGCAACTGGCCGTTCTCCGAAGCCGCAGCATCGTCGTGGGCAGGAAGAATGGAACGAACGTCTTCTACTCCGTGCCCGACGGGGCAATCTTTCGCATGCTCGACGTTGCCAAGGAAATTTTCAACAACCATCTAGTCGGCGTCAAGGACATGCTGTCGCAACTGGAAGAAACCGTGATGTAGGCAACCAATTATTTTTTTCCATCATCAATGTGAATGTTCGAATATAGGGATGTTTGCTTGTTTTGAAAAATGCAGCTCCCGAGTTGTGCAGGTTCTTGTGGGATAACCCCACTTCGGCGAGCTGACGTGAGCTGTGGACTCTTTCGCAAGGGACGACTCCGATGCGAGGATCAATTACCCGCTTGGTCAAGAAGCAAGGCTTCGGCTTCATCCTGGGCGAGGATGGCTGCGAAGTCTATTTCGAGCGCACGGGGCTTAGCGGGTTGGACATCGCCGGTCTTTCCGTAGGGAAGTGGGTTGAATACGAAATCCAATACGGGTTTGAAAGATTGCGAGCCGTAAACGTCAAGGCCGTGGGAGGGGGAGAAGCTTCAACGCGGGCGTTCCCGGCAGCCCACGGCGGGACTAGCCATTCTTAGGAGCATTTGAGGAGGTTGTCGAGCGTATGCCAGACTATTTTCTTGCCGAGCATCTCGCCGCCAAGCTGGGCTTGTCGCTGGAGCAATTGGCGGACTTTGAGGCGCAGGGCGTTATACGACGTGTCGTGAAGAATGGTCGCACCTACTATTCCTCACAAGATTTTTATCGGCTAAAGGGCGTGCTTTACTTCGTGCGCGACAAGGGCCTCAGCGTGCGGGAAGCGCGAAGTCGAGTGACGCCGCGAACCAGGTTGGCCTCTGCTCCTCGGTGTTAGGACGGAGGGGAGATAAACATGTCAGATCGGGTTGACTTGCTGAATCGGGCCGACCACTCTTCCACCAGTCCTTTCCTGTTGTGCAATATCGTCGCCCGGCGCGCCCGGCAGATGGCAACGACGCGATCGGTAAGCGTCTCCCCGGAACTGATCAATTTGGTGTTCGCCGAATACTTTGAGGGCAGGATAAGGTGTGAGGTGAGCGGGCCAGGTCCTGGTCGGGCATTTCCCGGTGTAAACGTTGTGAAGAGAGCGGATCGAAAGCACCCGGTGGCAGCCGCCACTGCTTCCGCCTCCGAGAGAGTCTTGGAGCCTGTGGCGTCCGGCTAGCGCGCGCGGGCTTAGGGAGTGCCCGTAAGCGCCCAGACCGGCCCGGCAGTTCGGCGGGCGGATGGTGAGTTGATAGGAGGCCCGTGGGCATATGTACCTGCTAGAAGAGTACCTCGCGGCAATCCTTATTGCGGTTTTCTTGGGTTTCGCAGGCTCAGTAATTCTCCTGGTTCTCTCGACGCTGATCACCGAAACACGCCTTCTCGACCGGGCGCTTCCCCAGGGCGTCGTCACGCTCCCGCCCCATTGGCCCAGGCTGTGGCTGTTCATGAGATTGGCCCGTAGGTGGCGAGAATTGCCGCCAGCCCTATTGGGCCGCCTAAGCTTGTGGTGGCGGCGAGTCAATTTTGGGCTGTGGACATACTCTGCCTGGAAACCCTCTCGCCGTGAAGGCGTCGCACGAGAGCAAAACATCGATGAAAAGGCCGTCAACGAACGGCAGAAGTAACAGGCCAGCGACTTCAGTGTGAACGGTACCCGAGGGCACGGTGAACAGTTGGGATAGGGGCTCTAATTTCTCACCCAACCGAATCTGACTAAACCCAGCCCCGCGGGTGCTGACGCCCGGGAGCCTTGGCACGCTGACTGGATCTCTTGATTTTGGAACAGAGCGAACCCCCTGCTTCATTTTCCGCAGGGTGTCGCCCAAAGTGGAGGCTAACGCATGGACCAGAAGATGAAGGTCGTCGTAATCATCGCTGTGATTTGCGCCGCGCTCGCCGGTTTCTTTGCCTATCGCTTGTCAGTGGTAACGGACGAAAACTCGCGGTTGCAGGAACAGGTGGCAACGCTGCAGCAGGAGAGCTCAAAGCTTAAGAGCCAGCTTGACGAACTCTCAGCCGCCCAAGCCACTCTGCAACGCGACTACGAGAGTGTGGAGGCTGAGAACGAGGAGCTGAAGGCCAAGCACGGCAGGCCCGCAAAGGCGGCGTCAATGCGTTAGGCGACTACGCGGCAGGATGTACTGAGCAGGGGATTGGATATCCACGGCGTGAACTACGCCAACCATCACCCCGCCCAAAGCGTCGATTTCGCGCACCAGATGCCTTTTGGCGATTCCGCCCACCGCAGGGTTGCAGGACATCTGCGCAATCAGGTCGAGGTTGATGGTATAGAGCGCCGTGCGCAGCCCCATGCGCGCCGCCGCCATCGCCGCCTCGCACCCCGCGTGCCCCGCGCCCACCACCACCACATCGTATTTTTCCGTAAAACCCGAAACCATGTTTCTGTAGCGGCGACCTTCAGGTAGCCACTTGCTGTAGCGGCGGCGTCCTCGCCGCCGAACGAATGATCTGCCAGCGACGATGAGGACATCGCCGCTACAGTCAAAAGGCTTTCGCTCAGCCCGAAAGGCAAGGCAGTATTCTACCAAGCCTCGGCCCATTCGCGCATCCCTCCCCTCTAAATCGGAGATGTTATGCTGATCAGATCAGTGGCCCGGGGTCTGGGTGATGGAAATCCGTGCGCAACCTGGTCCGGATATCGAGCCCTTCGCCCATCCGCGCAACGCCCGCCGCTTCAGCCGCGCCGAGGCGAGCGCTTCCTGCGAGCCGAAGGGTAGCGAAGAGGCTTCACCGCTCGGGGCGCGGGTTTCATAGCTAAGTTAGCCCGCGCCTTTTCGAGCGCTTCTACAAGGGGGCTCGGACGGTAGTCGATTATCACCCGTAGGATTTCTTCGATGGATGTCATCGGGATGGGGCCGGGATAGCCAGCCTCCACGTAAGGAACGATCTTGTCGCTCCACGCCCTCTCATCCTTCCACTTCGTCCACGGAATAAGACGATCGTAACTGACGGCAGTTAGGAATAGAAAAGCTAGCGGATCGTCTGAGCAGGGTAAATTAAATGGAGAGCACTTGAGAATCGATTCGTAAATCTGTTCCGGCGAGGCGAGGTGGTAATCGAATACGGATACGCAGCCTCGTTTTCGGAAGAACGAATTGCTAGATCCGAACGTTGTCGATAATTCCCCGTCGACGTTCGAGCGAATCTCTCCTGAAGCCAAAATCTGCTTCAGATGACTTAGTCGAGTGACGTGAAAGACTCGGCCAACAAGAAGTGGCAAGAGTTGGTCGTGAAGATGGTCCCAACGAAGATGTAGGTTCGTTGTCTTCAAGTCGTTGCCCTTCCCTCGGCCCCATGTTCACGGTGACGCACGCACTCAAGACGGATGCCGCAGCGTTCGGCCCTTGCGAACTCTATGAGTCCCTATATCAAAAGAGCCCCAAAACTCTAGAGATCCGCATGCCTGGGCCGCGGACTTCGCGTGGGTTATCGACAACACGTGTTTCGCCGCCGGGCCTATCCCCAGTTCAAGGAACCAATCCCGCTGGCCTGCTTGCCGAGACAGAGGTCGAGCACGACATACTGAAGTCGTTCGGCGTAGCCTCGTACTCGCTCCGCGAGGTTGTCGAGGGTCGCTTTATCAAGCTCGCGGACGCGAACGTCAACCTTGCCGGTTTTCTTATCCCACCTCGGATTGAACTTGCGGTGGCCAGAATATGACATCGTGACCGTCGACACAAAGACAAACGTGGCCCCGTGGAGGAGATCGTTGCGCTCTTCAGCAACCTCTTTGAGTGTCGGCACGAAGTCGACCGCTGGGACGCCGTCTTTGCCGAACTCGGCCCACCCCTTCTTTTCAGCGGCCGCCAGGGCTTTTCCGAGGCGATCAACACGTTCGCTGAACGGCCTGCGGCGAGTCTCCGCTTGCTTAGCCGCGTCCGCTGTATGCTCGGCTTCGACAATGCCGATGTTAACCCAGTATTCTAGTTCGGCAAACTGCAACACCATTCTACCGAGTGAGATGAGCACGTCGTCAGCAGGCATGGAGGGAAGTGGCATAGTCAACTTAGATTTTACCACCACCATGTCAAAGGCGTTGACTCTCAGCGGGGACGCCGAAGCAGGCCGCGCAGAGTTGTCCTCTAACTCTGCGGCTCAAAATCTTCAACGTCCTGCAAAGCCGCAGAGTTCAAGAGCACGTCTGCGTTACTCTTTTCAACAACGCCTGTAGATTCTCCGAAAGGATTTTTCGCTTCTGCTCTTCCTTGATAAACGCGTTTTCGATGCGTGCCAGCACGGTCGCCGGGCAGTTGATGGAAAAGTCCGAGCCGAAGAGCACCCGGTCGGCGCCGATGCTTTTCACGGCGTACTCGAGCATACCCACGCGGTCGTGGCCGTAGCCGGAGGTATCGAGGTAGCAATTGCGGTGCTTCGCCACCAGGTCGATGCGCTTGAAGATGTGATCGTACTCGTGCCCATCGCCGAAGTGAGGAAACACGATGGTGGCCTGGGGGAATTTTCCGATGATGTATTCCATCTCCTCGAGCTCGGTGTGAACGTCGAGCACCATGTTGAGCTTCACCACCTTGTCGACGAGCTGTTCGAATTCCTTGATGGTGTATTCGAACGGCGCCA
>DATKYV010000301.1:0-4467 GCA_035528275.1 Terriglobia bacterium
CGCGCGGGGATGTAGCTGGCCGCGAGTGCGACGGCGGTTAGGATCAATGAGACCGCGATGAACGTCAGCGGGTCGGTCGGCTCCACGGCATAGAGCATGGTTGACAAGAAGCGTGTAAGCGCGAGAGCTCCGGCAATGCCGATGACTAAGCCGATCAGCGTCAATTTGAATCCCTGCCCGACCACGAGCTTCAACACGTCACGCCGTTCCGCCTCGAGCGCCATGCGAATTCCGAATTCGTGCGTGCGCTGCACCACCGAGTATGCCATCAGGCCGTAGAGGCCCACTGCGGCCAAAACCACAGCCAGCGCTGCAAATATCCCGAGAAGCAATGTAATGAAGCGGGGCCGGGCCACCGATTGCGCGAGCAACTGAACTAGCGTCTTGATGTTGTAAACGGGTACCTCCTTGTTCGCCGAGGCAAGACTTTCTCAGCGTCCCAGGAACTGTCCGGTTATGGGATGAGCTTGCCCGGACCTGGGACGGGCTTCCGCTACGGGTTTTGTTAGGTAGGCTTCCTGACTCCCCATCTTTGCGTGAGCGACCGAGACCATGATCGAGGCTACAGCCCAAGCGTGGTCAACCAGAGAGTCGGGATTCTGACCACTCCCCGGACAACCTCGTTCTGTTTCCCCGTGGAACCACTTGGCGCTAACCCCGGGAAAGCGTATCCATCACCCGGCGCCACAGGTCGATGACGTCGGAGATTACCTCTTCTTCCGGAATGTTCAGCTTCGACGCCCGGTTCTGCAAACGGGCCTGGTAAATCACGCCGGCCAGTTCCGCCGCCACGAAAGGGTCTCCGCCGGAGGCCGATTTCGCTGTCTTGCGTGCAGGTTGCTTCTTCGCCATTGTGCCCTCACAAGTTCAAGATGGACCTGCCGGATTCTAACACAGGGGCTGTATCGCGTGAGGCGGAAGAAGCATCAGTCGGCGCAGACGGCACGGGGTCGAGGCTTGCGAGAAGCTCGCCGTCGGCATAACATGACTTGACGAGGTGAAGATGAAAGATCCCGTTTGCGGAATGGAAGTCAATCCGGAAACCGCCGCCGGCTCGTACGAATACGCCGGGCAGAAGTATTATTTCTGCAATCCCCACTGCCTGGAAAAATTCCGCGCTGAGCCTGCGAAATATCTGGCACCCAAGCCGCTCCAAACCGTCGTTCAGATTGGCGCGCCGAAGTTGGTTCAGCCCTCGCCTACAAAACAAGAAGTCCACACCTGCCCGATGCATCCCGAGGTTCGCCAGCAGGGACCCGGATCGTGCCCGGACTGCGGGATGGCCCTTGAGCCGCTGACCGTGGCGGCGCCGGCGTCGCGCACCGAGTACGTCTGCCCCATGCATCCGGAAGTTGTGCGGAGCGAACCCGGGTCGTGCCCCATCTGCGGAATGGCGCTCGAACCCCGTACGGCGAGCGTGGAGGAAGAAGCCAATCCCGAGCTCGTCGATATGACCCGGCGCTTTTGGGTCTGCCTGGTACTGACCGCGCCGGTGCTCTTCCTCGCCATGTCGGAAATGATCCCCGGCCAGCCGGTGCAGCGCATGCTGTCCGGTCGCCTTCTCACCTGGATTCAGTTTGCGCTTGCCACGCCCGTCGTCCTGTGGGGCGGTTGGGTGTTCTTCCAGCGCGGCTGGGCCTCCCTCGTCAATCGAAGCCTGAACATGTTCACGCTGGTCGCCATTGGCACGGGCACGGCGTACGTCTACAGCGTGGTGGCTACGCTCGCCCCGGGCATCTTTCCTGAATCGTTCCGCGGCCGCGACGGAGAGGTGGCTGTCTACTTCGAAGCGGCAGCGGTCATTACCACCCTGGTGCTTCTCGGACAGGTACTCGAGTTGCGCGCGCGGAGCCAAACCTCGAGCGCCCTGAAGGCCCTCCTTGGTCTCGCACCCAAAACCGCGCGCATTCGAAACGATGATGGAACGGAACAAGACATTCCACTCGACCGCGTCCAGCAGGGCGACCGCCTGCGCGTGCGGCCGGGCGAAAAGGTGCCGGTGGACGGCGTGGTTCTCGAAGGGTCAAGCTCGGTGGACGAATCCATGGTGACCGGCGAGCCGATCCCCGTCGAGAAGAAGGCAAACGACCGCGTGACGGGCGGCACCGTGAACGGCACGGGCAGTTTCCTGATGCGTGCCGAGCGGGTGGGCAGCGAGACGTTGCTGGCGCAGATCGTGCGCATGGTGAGTGAAGCGCAGCGCAGCCGCGCGCCCATCCAACGCCTGGCTGACGTTGTCTCCTCTTACTTTGTTCCCGCCGTGGTCCTTGTGGCCGTTGTCACGTTCGTTGTCTGGGGGTTGATCGGCCCGCAGCCGAAGCTGGCGCACGCGTTGGTCAATGCCGTGGCGGTCCTCATCATCGCCTGCCCCTGCGCGCTGGGGCTCGCGACGCCGATGTCCATTATGGTGGGAACCGGCCGCGGGGCTCTCGCCGGCGTGTTGATCAAGAACGCCGAGGCGCTCGAGGTCCTGGAAAAAGTGGACACCCTCGTGGTCGACAAGACCGGGACGCTCACCGAAGGCAAGCCCCGGCTGGTCACCGTCCGATCACTTCAAGGCTCGAACGATTCTGACCTGTTACACCTGTCGGCAAGCCTTGAACGTGGCAGCGAGCATCCACTGGCCGCGGCCATTGTAGCGGGGGCGCAAGAAAAGGGACTTCCGATTTCGGAAGTCAAAAACTTCCAGTCGGTGACGGGCGAAGGTGTATCGGGGACAATTGACGGCCGGGAGGTCGCTCTCGGAAATCGCGCTCTCTTCGAAAGACTGAAAATCGACCTCGCCAATCTGCCAGAGGAAGCGGAAACTCTGCGAGGGGCCGGCCAGACGGTGGTGTTCGTCGCCATCGACAAGAAACCCGCGGGGCTGCTGGGCGTCGCCGATCCCATCAAGCAATCGACGCCGGAAGCCATCCGGATGCTTCATGAATCCGGCGTTCGCATTGTCATGCTCACCGGCGACAGCCGAACCACCGCGCAAGCGGTGGCACGCAAGTTGGGAATCGACGAGGTTGAGGCGGAGGTGCTGCCGGAACGAAAAGGCGAAGTGGTGAAGCAGCTCCAGGCCAAGGGGCGCGTGGTGGCCATGGCGGGCGACGGCATCAACGACGCTCCGGCGCTGGCCCAGGCACAGGTGGGCATCGCCATGGGCACCGGTACGGACGTGGCCATGGAAAGCGCCGGGGTGACGCTGGTGAAAGGCGACCTGCGGGGCATCGCGCGCGCCCGCCGGCTGAGCCAGGGCACGATGCGCAACATCCGGCAGAATCTCTTTTTCGCGCTTGTCTACAACACCATCGGCGTTCCGGTTGCGGCAGGTATCCTGTATCCGTTCTTCGGGCTTCTGCTCAGCCCCATGATCGCCGCTGCCGCCATGACCTTCAGCTCGGTGTCGGTGATCACCAACGCGCTGCGGCTGCGGACTCTGGAACTGTAGGGCCCGTCAACTGACGGGCGGCGCTAGGGACGAACCGGTATGACCTTCCTGACCACGCGCTACCGTTTGTCCAAAGCGCCGACTCCCAAGGATTTCGAACGTCTCAGCCGGCTTTCTACTATGTATGGAATTCGCGGCATCGCGTGGGAGGGTCAGGATCTGACCATCGAGTATGACGCCTCGCGGATTCACGAGGCGGAGGTTTTGGCCGCGGTCCACCGCGTCGGGGTCGGCGCCGCCCCACCCCAACCGATTCCCCTCGGCGGTTTCGATCACACAGGAGAGTTCAAAGATTTTGTCTGGCCAACCAAAGGACTCAGCCCCGTCAACAAGGACTTGAAGTAGACGCGCCGAATTCCCGTTCCGTCCACGTCCAAGACTATTTTGCCAGCTTGGCGGCGGCTTCCAAATCCGAGACAGCCAGGATCACCGTCGCCTTTCCCGCACCCTTCAGGATCGTCCCGTAGGCATAGCGGATGTCGATTTCATGGTCCGCCAGTTTGCGAGTGAGCCTACCGAGGGCTCCGGGCTTGTCCGAAAGGCGGGCCGACAGGACATCCTCCTCCGTATATTTCAGCCCCATATCGTCAAAGACCTTTTTGGCCACCTCCGTAGCGTTCACCACCAAACGCACGCGCGCCACATCCGGCTGCTCACGCACCATCATGCCGTGAATGTTCACGGCCTTTTCGGCGAGCTTGGTGCAGACTTCGGCGAGCGCCCCGCGCCTGTTCTCGACCGTCACTGAAAGCTGCTTGGTGATCGTGACGTTCATTCCTTCTCCCTCGAAGTGGGATGGGTATGTCCTCAATTCCGACACGATACGTTAGGAGGACTCTACACAGAATCGCGCCACCGCGCAACGCCCATGGAGACAGAGGGCGCTTCCCACTCTTCGAACTCCTTCTCGCCATCAACCTTGCGCGCCATGATTTAGTCTGGTACAAACCCCGGGAATCGCCACGCACCCTTATGTGCAAATCGTAGGTCGCCGAGGGTGCAAGTCTTCCCACGCGAGGTGCTCCATGCGC
>DATKYV010000302.1:0-25050 GCA_035528275.1 Terriglobia bacterium
CCTCAAAAGCGGATTGGCCATTGAACCCAATTCCTGGTTCGGACACTTCCAACTGGGCTTGACCTATTTTGCTCTGAAGGATTACTCGAATAGCGCGGATGAGTTTCATCGGGCGGAGGAATTGGATCCGGACTTTGCCGAGGTCCACATTCGACTGGCCAACGTCTATCTTCGCTGCGGAAATCCCGCTATGGCTTTCGCCGAGTTTGAGAGTTACCTGAAGAAGGATCCCAAAGGGCGGTTCGCGGCGCAGGTTCGCGAAACCCTGGGAGAAATGCGCAACGCCGGAACAAAGCCGCCTCCATCGTGAGGCGCTCTCCGCTGGCGGCTGATCAATCCACCGGGGGCATTGGTCCTTCCGCAGCCCAGGCTCCTCAGGATGGCATCTTCGCCGCAACTGTTGCCGCCGTTCTAAAACTCAACCGTGGGAAGGAAACCCGGCGGGCGGCGGTGGCGCGTCGCCTGTTCGTAAGCGTAAGCCAACCGAATGAGCGTTGACTCGCTCCAGGCGCGGCCGAAAAACGAAATGCCCACGGGCAGCCCGCGCACATGGCCGGTGGGCACTGAAATGTTGGGATATCCGGCGACCGCTGCCGGGCCGGAACTCCCCCCCAGGAAGTGATCGCCATTCACAAGATCGGTCAACCAAGCCGGACCGCCAGTGGGCGCGAGGACGGCATCCAGCCGGTGCTTGTCCATGGTGGCGTCGATCCCCTGATCGCGGAACAGCGTCCGGTTCTTCTTCAGGGCGTCGATGTATTCCTGGCTGGAAAGCGGCCCCTTGGCTTCCGCCTTGAGGAAGAGTTCCTGGCCGAAGTAGGGCATTTCCTGGTCCCGATGCTTTTCGTTGAACTCGACGACCTCGGCGAGTGACTTGACCGGCGCTTGGGGGCCGAGCGCTTCGAGATAAGCATTGAGGTCGGCCTTGAATTCGTAAAGGAGCACTGATAGCTCGTTCTCCCCGAAATCCTTCTCCGTGGGAATCTCCACAGGGTCAATCAACTCGGCGCCCCGGCGCTTCATTTCCTCGATGGCGTCTTCCATCAGCTTGTCGACCTCGGGGTGAAAACCGAAGAACTTGCGAGCCACGCCGAGGCGCGCTCCGCGCAGCCCTTTTGGATCGAGGAATTGTGCGTAGTCGGTGTAAGAGTGTCCGGCACTCGCCCCGGTTGCGGGATCGTTCGGGTCAACCCCGGTCAGCGCGCCGAGCAGAATGGCGGCGTCGGCGACGGTGCGTGCCATGGGCCCGGCGGTGTCCTGGCTGTGGGCGATGGGAATTATTCCGGCGCGGCTCACCAACCCCAGCGTCGGCTTGATGCCCACAATGCCGTTGGCATTGGCGGGGCAGACGATTGAGCCGTCGGTCTCGGTGCCCAGCGAAACGGCAGCGAGGTTGGCGGCAACGGCGGCGGCCGAGCCGGAACTCGAGCCGCAGGGATTGCGGTCGAGTGCGTAGGGATTGCGGCACTGGCCGCCGCGGCCGCTCCAACCGCTCGAACTGTGTTCGGAGCGGAAATTGGCCCATTCGCTCAGGTTTGTCTTGCCCAGCAGGACAGCGCCGGCTTGGCGGAGCTTTCCGGCGACGAACGAGTCGCGAGGCGGGATTGAGCCCGCCAGGGCCAGCGAACCCGCCGTGGTCGTCATCCGGTCGGCCGTGCCGATGTTGTCTTTGATCAATACCGGGATGCCGTGCAGCGGTCCCCGCGGGCCTTTGACCCGGCGCTCCCGGTCGAGTTCGTCGGCGATCGCCAGCGCGTCGGGGTTGATCTCGAGAATGGATCGCAGGGTCGGGCCCTGGCCGTCCAACTGCTCGATGCGCTTGAGGTAGCTTTCGGTGATGGAACGCGCCGTGAATCGACCCGTTTTCATTCCTCGTTGAAGATCGTCCAGGGTGATCTCTTCGAGCTCGAAGGATTCGGCTTCGGGACGGGCCGCGCCAGCCTCGCCGGCCCGGTTTATCCCGGGGAGTGCCATGACGCTTCCCAGGAAGCTCCTGCGAAGGAATTCGCGTCGTTTCATGGCACACCTCCATGCTCAGCGGCGGATCCAGTGGCTGGCTCAGAGCGGGATTGTACCGGACTTTCACGCCCGGAGGCGAGAAGCAAGAGTGGAGGGCGTTGTGCAGGCTCTCAGTTTGTGGCGTCAGGCGCGGGAGCAATGAAGGGGTGGTCGAAGGGCGATACCCCCGCGGTCACCGCCGCCCGCTCGGCAATCTGCCGTCTTGTGTTTCTCATTTTCCAAGCCGGCGGCAAGGGATATAATCGCGCCACTATGAAAAACAACCTTTTCGTGCGCAATCTTTGGCGCGTTTTGTTGGTTTTGATGCTGGGGGCCTCGGCGGCCTTCGGCCAGAACAATCCGGACCAGAAGGAATGGATCCAACTTTTCAATGGGAAGGACCTCCAGGGCTGGGCGGTCAAGATCACCGGCTACGACCTCGACGACAACTTCGGAAACACCTTTCGGGTGGAAAACGGAATCCTCAAGGCTTCCTACGATCAGTACGATCAATTTCGCGGAAGATTCGGTCACATCTTCTATCGGCAGAAGTTCTCCCACTACATCGTAGCTGTCGAATACCGGTTTGTGGGCGAACAGGTGCCGGGCGGGCCGGATTGGGGGTTACGCAACAGCGGCGTGATGGTGCACTCGCAGTCGCCGGAGAGCATGCAGAAGGACCAGGATTTCCCCATCTGCATCGAAGTGCAGTTGCTGGGCGGCAGCGGGTCCGGCGAGCGCTCCACGGCGAACCTCTGCACGCCGGGGACCAATGTGGTTCGGGAGGGAAAGCTGTTCACGACCCACTGTCTGAACTCCAGCTCCAAGACCTATCACGGCGACCAGTGGGTGCGAGTGGAAACGATGGTGCTGGGTGATTCCGTCATCCGGCACATCATCGACGGGCAGACCGTCCTTTCTTACGAAATGCCTCAGATCGGAGGCGGCGCGGTAAACCACATCAACCCGTGGGTGAAAGAGGACGGCAAGCTGCTCACGGAAGGGTACATCGCTTTGCAGTCCGAAAGCCACCCCGTGGAATTTCGCAAAGTGGAATTGCTGAACCTGGCGGGCTGCATGGACCCCAAGGCCAAGAACTACAAGTCGTACTACGTCAAGGCGGAGAATTCGACTTGCCGGTACTAGTGCCGTTCCAACTGAATGCGCCTATGGGCCATTCTGCTGGGTTCGTTGCAAGGGCGCCCGCAGTTTCTCAGGAAAACTAGCCCCAAGTAGTCGGAACGGCACGAGCCGCCGGTCGGGGCTCGAGCAGCGCGCGAAGACGCCGCAGGTCACTCCGCTTGCCAAATGTGCTCGCGTCCAATGCTCCGGTTCAATTGACAGGGAGGTAGACGAACCGGCCTCCCTCGTCAATGCGAAAGCGGCAGGAGCATTGGTTCGAGCCGCAGGTTACCGGTGCCAGCCCACCGTATTGCGCTGAGGTGATCAACCCGAGCGCTCCGCACGCCGGACAGGCAAGAACCGCGAAGAAGATGGATTCGACGGCGCTTCGCAACGATTCTGCCTCCCCCAGAAAAACGAAATCGCCGGGCGCCATCGATCCCAGCACCTCTTCCTGGACATGGCGGAGGGCGGCGGGAGACGATGGAAGCTTTGGATGCGCAGACCTCAACGGCGGCTCTTGCCGCCGGCCTGCCCGCCCCCGTCGTTGAGCTTTACTGTTTCTACCTTTGTTGGGCATTCCAGAAATCCTTCTCCAATCGCTCGCCACCGCGCCGACGGATGTCTTTTGCCAGGCTTGTTACTTCGTCCCACGCCTCCTCGGTCGCTAGCCTCCAATGGACATGCCTCGATAGGCTAGTCCTCCCCTTTTACCGAGAAAATCGGGAGGATTTCGGCCTGGACTAGAAAGAAGAGTTTTCCCGATTTGGAACTGGCCCTTCCTCCTTTGAAACCTTTGTAGCTCCGCAAGCCTGGTTTTGCTTCCGACGATTTCCCCCTATCGGTTCAAATACTGCTTATCGGCGTAATCGCGGCAGGACTTGAGGGGTGTTGAAGGAGGCCACCAGACCGCCGAACTGCGCGTGTAGGGGTCAGCGAAGACTGGTTGCGCCGGTTCGGGTGGACTCGCCGCCGAGGGATCAAGCAGCGGCGGGCAATTTGCCAGATGTTGTTGATCTCGCGGAAGCTAAGTTAGCGCTACGAGCCCCTCGGAACATCCCCCTACATGAATTTCCCATTTTGGAACTTGGGACTCATGGTTCTGCCCGGCGGTAAAGGTTTCCTGCCCGACTATCACGGGCCTTTTGGAAGAACTGACCATCAACCGGCTGAGACCGGCCGTGGAGCCGAAGCCTGCGCCCATTTTTCTTGCCCACGCGCTGGCGAGGGATCCGCGAATAGCGCGCCAGTCGCATCATATTGAAATACAGAGAGTTGTGTAGCCTCGAAAAATGCATTTCGACTCTAGCCGCTGTATTGCAGCTGAACGATCTTCGGCTCCTGTCTCCTTTTAAGGGCGTAATGGCGCGCGCAAGTCGCTGGGCGCAGCGGGTGAGAGCAAGCGCCTGATCGGGCAGCGCGGGTTGGCAATCCATTTGCCTAACCTTAAGTAGCGCGCGGCCAACGCTGGCAAGGGGCCGGAAGGCGGCCATCGGCTAGGCGGCTAGAGGGCTAGCCACCCGTGCCGGCTGGTGCCGGAGTTCCGGGGGACGCACCTAGCCTTTAATCAGGTTGAAATCAGCGCGCGCCGAAGGCGAGCGGATGGCAACGCATGGGGTCTTGAACGTCCGGCGGGCCCGAAATACCCGTGGAGAGGATCTCTCCCGCCGTTTACCAATCGGCACACCCGTTGGGCAAAACTCCGGCGCGGCACGGGGCCCGCGGCAAGAATGTTCGCGAGCTGTGCAGGAGGAACGGGCGCGGCGCGAGCGAGAGGATCGGATCCTCAGACTCTTGCCGTTGGTGAAAAGAATGGCGATGCAGATGCGCGGGCGGCTTCCTCTGCACGTTGAACTGGACGATCTTGTGGGCACCGGCGTCTTGGGACTTGTCGATGCGGTGCACAAATTCGACAGCCGCAAGGACGTGAAACTGGAAAGTTACGCGCGCCACCGGATCCGCGGCGCGATGATCGACGGCCTGCGCAGTGTGGACTGTGCCTCGCGCGATATGCGCAAAAAAGAAAAGGCAGCGGAGACGGTTTATCGCAGCCTAGAAGCGAAACTGGGTCGGGGGCCCAGCAATGCGGAGATGGCGGAAGCGCAGGGCATCACCTTGGCCATGTGGTATCGCACGGTTGGAGAACTTCAGGCAGTGGGATTCGATTGGTTGCGGCCCGTGAACTCCGTCGGAGTGAAGGAATTCCGAGAACTTGGCGGGGAATCCCTGCCTGCGGATGGCCGCAATAATCAGTTCGACCGGTGTTATCACCGTGAACAGCGCGACCTGTTGGATCGGGCCCTGAAGCGCCTGCCGGAGCGAGACCAAGAGATCGTTCAGCTTTACTACCATCACGACCTTACCATGCGGCAAATCGGCAGCAGGCTGGGGATTGACGAATCCCGCGTCTCGCAACTCCACGCCGCTGCCCTGGCCCGCCTGCGGTTGCGTGTCAACGACATGGTGTGTTTTCCCCGCCCGCCCTTGCCTCGGCCCTCCTGGTAGTCCCGCGAGTTAAGCTATTGGCCGGAACCGGAACTCCTGCGCCGGACTTCCCGGTGTTCAGTCGGTGAATTCGGACGCAGGAAGAATCATCCTCGCAGCTTCAGCCAGGTGCTTTTCACTCCCCAGCGCGCGGGGCGTCGTTTTCCCGCCCGAGGTTCTCATTCCCACCATTGCTCGATACGTTTTGGTTTCTGTCCGGGGCGTCAGCGGTTCTATTCGAACCTTTAGGTGGCGGGAGTTGCTGACAGTGGCGGTCGTGGCGGACACGCCGAAGCGGCCTCGGCCGCCTGGTTACGCCCGCGCGGATTTATCTCCCTCAACACAACGCTTTGAATCGAGGGCCCTTGGCCGTCGAGGGAAGGTGGCTTGTGGTCCTTGCAGGGTTGAGGGGCGTTCGGTAAGATACTCGCTCCATAAACCGTGAAGTGGCAATCTTGATTTCCCGGCGTCCGGAGTTGTGAAGAAAGATCACCAGCCAGAGCAGACGCCAAATTAGGGGAGTGGATTAGTGGACCGGCTCCGAGCCTTCCTGAATCTTGAGCGGGGTGAGGAGATCCCCGTCGGGCTGCTCTTCTTATACCTGGCGATGGCGTTGACCACCGTGGTCCTCGCCAAGACCTCCAGCAAAGCCCTCTTCCTCAACCGCTTCAGCGCCCTGGATCTCCCCTACGTCTATATCGCCATCGCCATTCTGATTGGCTTTGTGGTTTCCGTTTACATTCGCCTTTCTTCACGCGTCAGTCAGCTGGCTCTGAATTCCGGAACTCTGGGATTCTTCATCGTCAGCGCCCTCCTGCTGGGCTGGTCGCTGCGTGCCGGGGGGCGGCCGATCGCCGCGGTCTACTACGTGTGGACCAGCATTCTGGCCGCGCTCATCACCACGCAAGTTTGGACGGCGGCCAACCTCGTTCTGCATGTTCGGCAAGCCAAACGCGTTTTCCCGTTGATTTCGAGCGGCGGCATCCTGGGCAGCATGGCGGGGGGCGTGATCGCCGTGAAAGCGGTCCCACGCATCGGCACAGAGAACCTGGTTTGGATCGTCATTCCATTCCTTGTCTTCTCCGGGATCATCGTCCAAGTCCTGATGCGGCGGTATGCCCACCCGGGTCTCGACCGAACGGGCGCGGAATCATTCCCGAAGAGGGTGGGAGGCGTGGGAGCCGCCGTGAAGGATATTTGGGCCTCGCCGTATCTGCGGCTCATCGCCGGCCTGCTGGCAATTTCGGCCATCGTCACGCTGATCATCGATTTCCAATTTAACTTTGTTGCCCAGGAATCTTTCAGGTCATCCAAGATTGAACTCGCCACATTTTTCGGCTCGTTCTACGCCTACCTTGGGATGTTTTCCTTCCTGCTCCTGTTCCTGGGCGGATCGCGCATCGTTGAGAGGCTTGGAGTGCGGGCGACGCTGCTGGTCCTTCCCCTGGCGGTGCTGGGAGGAACGGCCGTCCTGGTGGCGTTCCCCCTCAGGCTTTGGGCCGGGGTGCTGCTGAAGGGTAGTGACACCGCGCTGCGTTATTCCATCGACAAGTCTTCCACCGAACTGCTTTACCTTCCGGTGCCCGCATCCCTGAAGGCTGAGGTGAAGGCCGTCATCGACGTCGTCTTGCAGCGCTTTGCGGATGGTGTGGGCGCTCTGTTGCTTCTCCTCATGACCCGGGTTCTGGGAGTGGGATTAACCGGGACCGGGGCCCTGAACATGGTCCTGATCGCGGCCTGGTTGTGGATAACGGTCGAGACGCGCAAGGAGTATGTCCTGGCGATCCGCGCCAGTCTCTCCGAGCGTCCCGCGCTTCCCAAATCCACGCTACAGCTGGTCTTCGGCGACCGTGGATCGGTGGCGACCCTCCAGCCGATGCTGAAGTCCAAGGACGAGGAGGTGGTGCTCTACGCCATGGAGCTGGCGCTAGCAGTGGGTCGCAAAGATTGGGTCCCCGCGACTCTCCTCAATCATCCCTCTCCCCAGGTGCGACTGAAGGCCATGGAGATCGTTCCCCTGACCGGGCCGGAAATTCTGGAGCGGGCGATGCTCGACAGTAACTCCACCGTCCGGGCCAGGGCCGTGGGGCGAGTCCGCGAGTTGAGTGAGCCGGAGCGCTTCGAGGGCACGCTTTCCCAATTCCTTCAATCGCCGGATTTGAAGGTTCGCCTGGCGGCCGTCGTTTACCTGGCGCAAACCGGCGGACCCGAGGTTTCGGCGCGGATCAAGTCGCAGCTCGACCTCATCGCCGGTCAGCTCAGCGATACCTCACCGGAGTGGCGGGAGGTGGCCGATGCGCTGGGTGACATGCACCATCCGGCGGTCGTGGACTACCACGTCCGACTGCTCCATCATCCCAACCGAGCGGTGGCGAAGCAGGCCATTCTCAGCGCCGGGCGCGCCGGGCACCGCGAACTGGTGCCTTATCTCATCCGCCTGCTCGGCGACCGTAGGTTTGCCAGCGAGGCTCGCCGGGCCCTCCAGGAATATGGACCCCGAATCCTGGGGACGCTGGCTGATATCTTGAGAGACCCCGCCGAGGACATTGAGGTCCGGCGCAACCTGCCGCTCGTCTTCTCCTACATGCCGCACCAGGATTCCGTGGATCTTCTTCTGGAGTGCCTGTTCGACTTCGACGGCCTCCTGCGCTACCGGGCGATTCGAGGCCTCGGGAAACTGCGGGTCATCAACCCCGAACTTCACTTCAATCCGGCAAGAGTGAGCCTCCGCATCCGGGATGAATGCGAGCTCACGCTGTGGTACCAGCAGGCCCTCGCCGCCCTCTACCCGGAGGGGGACAGCCCGGACCTCCTGGCGCAATTGCTGCGGGACAAGATCGCTCGAGGGCGGGAAAGGGTCTTCCGGCTCCTGGCGCTCCTCCTGCCTCCCACCACGGCCTGCGCGTCATTCCTGGCCATGGTGGAGAACGACCGGCTGATGAAGGCGAGCGCCGCGGAGTATCTGGACAACGTCTTGCCGGGCAAGTTAAAGCGTGTGGTGCTCCCCGTCATCGAACCCCGGCAGAGTTTTCTGAAGGCGCGGCTGAGCACCGCGCAAATCCTGCGGGCGTGCCTGAACAACCCGGACGAGATCCTCCGGGAGTGCGCCGCCGACGCAATCGCCAAAAACCGCTGGCGTGAGTTCTCGCCTCCTGAGGCGGCGAGAAAAGCGGCCGCAGAAGGATAAAGGGATGGAAATGGAACCATCATTCCAGGCGTCTTCCGGGGCGGGCTCGCCTTCCGAGCCTCAACTCACGTCACTCCAGAAGGCGGAGTTGCTCCGCGGTGTGGACCTGTTCTCCAGCATGACGGTTGAAGAGTTGTTCCAGGTGGCCGCGGTCACGCGCGAGGTTCAGTTCGCCTCGGGCGAGATCGTGGCTCGAGAAAACGACGTCGGCAACCCCCTCTACCTCATCGTACAGGGCAAGATTGAACTGACCTCGCGCCGCGAGGAGTGGAGGGAAGTGGTGGAATCCGGGGGGTTCTTCGGCCTGCACTCGTGGTTGACCCGTGAACCGCTCTCCTTCACGGCCAAGGCATTGGAGGATACGATGGGGCTGGCGATTGGTTCGGAGGACTTCTTCAGCCTCCTTTCCAGCGACACCGAAATCGCCTCCAGCCTCTTCAAGTACTTTGTCAAGAAATGCGGCATCACGCGCTGAGCCAGGCCGCTTGACCCGGCCCGATCGCTTTACAGAGGCCTGCCGGAGGCGTAACATCCCTCACAGAAAAAACCCGGAGGGTAACACACCCCATCCTGCCATTGCCGCCGGCATCCTCACCCGGCGGGGGCTTATCGAAACATGGAAGGCGAACTAAAAGGCGGTCGGTACATTATCGAGGGGCAAATCGGTCGCGGCGGGATGGGTGTCGTCTTCCGTGCGCGGGACACGCGGTTGAAGCGCACCGTGGCGCTGAAAATGCTTCCCGCCGAGGTCATGGACAACGCGGACCTCCGCCGCCGGCTGATTCAGGAGGCGCGCGCCGCTTCCGCCATCAGCCATCCAGGCGTGGCGACGGTGTTCGACTTCGAAGAGCACGCGGGCGAAAGCTTCATCGTTTACGAGTACGTCGAAGGCGAGACGCTGAGCGAACGGCTGAGGCGCAGCCGGCTGAGCACCGAGGAGATTCTCGACATCGGCATCCAGATGGCGGACGCTCTGGCGGCGGCGCACGATTGCGGCATCACCCACCGGGACCTCAAACCGGACAACGTCATGCTGACTTCGCCGGCGGCCGGCTCGGTCCGTGTCAAACTTCTGGATTTCGGTCTCGCCAAGCTGCACCAGCCTTTGCAGTCCGTCTCGCGGCCCGGCAGCGGCCAGACGGAAACCACGGCTCTGACGACCCCGGGCCTGATGATCGGAACGGTGAATTACATGGCCCCGGAACAGCTCGCCGGAGAGCCTGCCGACGCGCGCGCCGACCTTCATGGGTTGGGAATGATCATCTACGAGATGGCCACATCCATCAATCCGTACCTGGGAAACACCCCGGCTTCGACGATTGCCAACATTCTGGGCCGCGAAGCGCCGTCCCTGCGTGAACGCAATCCCGCCGCGCCCGCCGAGCTGGAGCGGATTGTTAATAAGTGCCTTCGCAAACGCCGCGATGAGCGCTACCAGTCAGCGCGGGAACTGCATGTGGACCTTTCTACCTTGCACCGGGGCCGGACGAGCGCCCAAGACCGCCAAGCACCGGTCACTGCCGAGCCGGTGACGCCCCTGACGGTTTCACGGGGCCTGGCGCGCGGCCTGTTTATGTTTATTCAGCTCGGGTATCTGGCGATGTACAGCGTCGCCTTCTACTTCTTGCCGAGCATTCAAACCCTTCCCATGGAGCTTCCCGCGCCGAGCGTGGCTATGGTGGTGGCGTTCTGCGCTTTGTTCGGTTCCGTTGTCCGGCTTTACTTCCTTTCCGCGGTGGGTTTCGACTGGGTTGACACGGGCCGCCTCTTTCGCCGGATCTTCCTTGCCCTTCTGGCGCTCGACATCGCTTGGTCGCTGACGCCTCTGCTCCTCTTTCACAAGCTCGGCTACATCGCCCTGCTGTGCATGACCGGGCTTGCCTTCCTGCCGTTCTCCCAGCGCGCCCTGCTCTATTCGGCCTACGCGCGGGGAGGCGGCCATACTTCGGGCGCGCGGTCAGCGAGCTCAGCCGGATCCCCAAGAGATCCTTCGCCGGGTGTTTGACCGCCTCGCCGTTCTACGGTAGTCTTTGCTGCGACTTAGTGTAATTCGCGCCGCATGTTGCCGGCGGTGAGCGTTTCCGACCTGATTTGCGCTGATGTCGAGTTCTCAAATCCCTCGCGCGCCAACAGCCGACAGCAAATTCGTTCCATTGAACCCCAAGCTCCCGCCCGATTGTCGAGGCGGCGGGTAAAATCCGAGGTGCCTATGCGCTACTGGTTGGTTCTTCCTCTGTGCATTCTTACGTCCTTATCCGCGGCGAGTGCCAAGGTGGTGGTCTTCTGGCAAGAGGCCTTTCCGACCGTGGAAAGTCAGCCGATCGACCAGGGCACACTCCGCAACGCGCTGGGAGAGATGCCGCCGCAGTTTGCCGGCGTGGATGAGCTGAAGAATCCCGAAACGCTCAAGGACGCTGATTTGCTCGTGCTGCCTTACGGTTCGGCATTCCCGGCTGACGCCTGGGAGGCCATCCATGGCTACCTGCGAAATGGAGGGAACCTCCTCAACCTCGGGGGTCGGCCTCTCGCCGTTCCCGTCGCGCGGGAGGAGGGCAAGTTCGTGCAGCGGAGTCCGGGGAACGCTTACTCCCGGGCGCTGGGAATCTGGCACACGTATGAAGTCCCTCAGAAGGACGCGACGCAATTCGGCTGGCGTGAGGAGTTCTCGTTTCTCACCGCCCGGCAGGTGAAAGCGCGGCGCGTTTTCGTCACCGGGATGTGGTGGGGCAGCGGAGAAACTCTCGGCATGGGCTACCTGTTGAATGGCAGGAATGAGCGCGTCGCGGCGCCGGTGGTGCGCGAGGACTTCCGCGAATTGCGCGGCGGCGAGCGCTCCGGCTATCTGGGGGCGCGTTGCGTGATGCTCAACTTCGAACCGGAGCCCGGATACTGGAGCACGTCTGACGGCGTGACCCTCATCCGGGAAGCCGCGGAATACGCCCGCCAGGGCGCAAATCTGCTCTGGGTGGAAATGCAGAACGCCACGCTGGCGCCGGGAGAGATTCCCCAGCTCATCGTCCACGCCGTCAACCTGCGACGGCAGAGACTGGGCCTACCGATTCAGGGCCGCGTGCGCCTGGAACTGATCTCGGGCGATCGAGTGATCGAGACGGCTGAAGTCGCGGTATCCGGCGACAGCGTTGCGGCACCGATTGAATTTGCGAAAGCGCTGCCTGCCGGGCTTTTCCGGGTCCGCGCCACGCTCGAAATCGAGGGAAAGGTCCGGGAAATCTATCAGACGGGTTTCTGGTCGCGGGATGAAAAACTGCTCGAGACCGGGCCGAAGTTAGGCGTGGGCCGCACTTACTTTCGCAAAGACGGCGTTCCTTTCCTCCCCTTCGGCACGAATTACTTCACGACCGATATCTATCCGGGCAGTTTCGGTTTCCAGAGCAGCTCGAACGCTTATGTGTGGGACCGCGACTTCGCGGAAATGGAGAAAGATGGCGTCACCTTCGTCCGCACGGGCGTGTGGAACAACAATGCGGACCTGCTGGACACGGTCACCGGCAGCACCAAGGAGCGTGTTCTGCGCAACCTCGAAGCCTTTCTGCTTTCCGCCAACCGCCACAACATCCAGGTCCACTTCACGTTTTTTGCTTTCGACCCCCAGACCATTCGCCGCTATCCGGGGCAGGAATCGTTTCAGCTGGGGCCGGGAAGCAATCCCTATACCGATCCCATCGCCCGCCGTGCGCAGAAGAACTACGTCTACTCCATCGTCGAGCGATTCAAGGATGTGCCGTACCTGAGCTGGGACCTGATCAATGAGCCCAGCTTCTCAAATCCCCATCGCCTGTGGCGCGGCAACACGCCCAACGCGGACGCCACCGAGATCGCCGCCTGGAACGATTGGCTCAAGCGGCGCTATGGGGAGGTTGCCAAGCTCGCCGCAGCCTGGGGCGTTGCCCCGGAAGAGTTGGGCGATTTCGGCGCGATTCCATTGCCCGACCCGGAAGACCTCGGGCTTTCCCGTTATGGGAATTCCCGGCAGGTGCGGGCCGTCGATTACAACCTCTTCGCGCAGGACGCGTTCAACGCCTGGGCCGCTGACATCATCGCTGCCATTCGCTCGACGGGCAGCGCGCAGCTCGTCACCGTCGGGCAGGACGAGGGAGGTGTCGCCGACCGGCTGCTCAACCAGTTCTATGGCGGCTCGGGTGTCGCTTTCACGGTGAATCACTCGTGGTGGAGGGACGACGCTTTGCTGTGGGACTCGGTGGCCGCCAAGCGTCCCGGCATGCCTAACCTGATCGGCGAAACCGGCATCCAGCCGGTCTGGCGAATGGACTCGACGTGGCGATGGGATGAGATCAACGGCCTGCCGCTCTTCGAGCGCAAACTGGCCCTGGGATTCGCCGCCGGCAATACCGGCGCTCTGCAGTGGGACTGGGCGCAGGCTGACGCTTTCGGCATCAAGCGCGCCGACGGCTCGAGAAAACTCTGGCAAGACGTCCTGAGCGGAATGGCGGAATTCGCCCAAAAGGCGTCGCCTCACCTCAGCGAGCAGCGGCTCCCGGAGGTGGCTGTGGTTCTGCCTCAATCACTTCAGCTTTCGGTATTCAACTCCGTCGCGCTGGAAGCGCAGCAAACGTGCGTTCGCGCCCTTTACCACCGCGCGCGGTCATCCGCTTACGTCGTCGGCGAGTATCAGATCGACCTCCTCGGGAATCCGAAACTCATCATCCTTCCTTCGCCTTGGGTGCTCGATCAAAATGCCTGGGAGGCCATCCTTGCCAAGGTGCGCGATGGTGCAACCCTGCTGGTCTCCGGACGCTTCGATGCCGACCCGCACTTCCATCCTTCAAACCGCCAGAAGGAAGTGGGCATTGATTATGAGCCGGGCCTTTTGGCCACGCGGGAGAATCCGGTCGAGTGGCCCGGCGGGCAGGCGCGGCTCAGCTATTCCGGCGACAAGACAACTTACATGGAGCGCGCCTTCCTCGCTTCGGGAGAAACGTTTCTTGAGAAGGAGCTGGGGAAGGGAAGGATTCTGTACTTCGCTCTGCCCCTTGAGCTCAGTGACGACGAGGCCACGATTGGCCAGATCTACGGTTTCGCGCTCGAGCGCGCCCACGTGACCCCCGCCTACTCGACAGATTCTCAGGACCCCGGAATCCTGATTTGTCCCACCGCCATGCAGGTGGCAACGCTCTACGTGCTGACTTCGGAGTCGTCGGTGGAGCAGACCGTGGCATTTGGCGACTCGGCTAGCGGCAAGGAGTTCCGTGTGGCGCTCGCGCCCGGCCGAGCGGCCCTGCTCCTGGTCAGCCATCAGGGAGAAGTCCTGGCAAGCTACGGCGGGAGCGCCGACCGATGAGCAAGCCCGCATTGATGAGCCCCGGCTCCGCCGGGCGCTTTCCGGCCGCGCCGTTGACTTCCCGGTCGGATTGTGATAGACTATTGTCCTAGCCTATTGCTCATGGAGGTGCCGCGCTGCATGGGCGGCGGTTTCCTTTTGACGGCGGAGCCAAACCGGCCCGGTTCATGGCTCGTCGGCGCACTCACTCGGGATGTCAAAACGCCAAAGCAAAGCCGCTATGTTGTTGAAAATACAGGGCCGGTCCCAGAAAAACGTGTAAACCGAGCAGTCGGGCGGGGAAGCGAACCCGTTCTGCCAGCCACATTGGGAAGCCGCCCTCCGGGGTCAAACCGTCCCGGCGAATCCTGGCGGATCGCGGGACGCGAGAACGATCCCACCGAGACCATTGATGGAGGGAACCCCCTGCAAGGCGACCCTCGCCCCGCCGGCGCTTGGCCGGTGGCGCGAGGGAGGCGCGCGTGGTAAGCTGACGGCACTCAGGGGATCTTCCATCAAGGAGAAAATCGATCTTCGACGGCCCGCGCGTGACGCCTCCGCCGTACGAAGCCTGAGGCCATCACTCGCCATGGGTCCGGCCCGTTGTTGCGACAGCCTCTTGTATTTACACGGCAACTGGCGCAACCTTGAATGGCGGATCCGAGCCGAGCAGTCTTGCGAGATCCCCTCACTTCTTTTATGAACCGATACGAAGGCAAGACCTTCGAAAATCAACACCTGGTTCTTGACGACGGCGTCTTCATCAACTGCACGTTCAAGAACTGCAGCCTGGAGTATTCGGGCGGAGACGTGTACGTGCAGAACTGCCATGGAGAAGGGTGCCAGTTGGTCTGGCGCGGCGCAGCCCAGCGCACGGTTTTCCTGCTTCAGGGGCTGGGCCTCATGGTGCCGCCCGCACCGCCTTCTTCCGAAGGGACCAGCCGCGTCCAGTAGCCGGGCCGCGGGATGGGCCTGGATTCTCGCGCCCTTCCCTCGTTCGCCGCTCGGCGGGCGCGGGCAGTGTTTCGCGCGGATGAAACATGCGCGACAGCAAGATCCTTTGCAGGAAACAATCCCATCAAGCCCGAGGAGTTATGAATACAACATGGGGACGAAAAACCCTCGCGGTCCCGGCGCTGCTGGCCATCGTTCTGGGTGTCGCCAGCGCCCCACCGGCGTTCACCCAAATGACCGAGCCCCGGGGGAAGATTACGGTCCATTCCGACCAGCGCTTTCAGTTCATTGACGGGTTCGGAGTCAATTTCAACGGCACTTATTTTCGCGAAGCCCAGAAGCCCCTGGTCGACATGCTGATCGATGATCTGGGGGCGACGATCTTCCGCCTGGACCCTTACGGCCAGACCGACTGGGAGGTCACGAACGACAACGACGACCCGCGCATCATGAGTTGGGAGTACTTCAACGACCGCTATTCCATTCCGGCTTTTGAAGCCTCCTGGGCCGCGGCGCGATACCTCAACGCCCGCGGCATCCGGCCCTTCCTGACCTTGAGTGGGACGGTCCCGGGATGGATGCTCGACGACAAGGCTCCCCCGCCCAAACACGGCGTTTGCAGCGACAATCCCCATCCGCTTCACCCTCGAACCGGCCACCCCGCTCACCTGAATTCCTCAATGTATGAGGAATTCGCCGAAGCCGCCGTCTCCATGGTGGTCTACGCGCGGACCAAGGCGCGGATTGATTTCGATTATTTCAGCCCCATTAACGAGCCGGATTGCTACCCGGTGGAAGGGCCGCGGGTCGATCCGGAGGAAGCGCCCAAGTTGTTGAGCGCCGTGGCGCGCCGCTTGAAAGAGGAAGGTTTGGGTGACGTCAAGCTGGTGGTCATCGATCAGTCAAATGAAACCGACGACTATTTCGGTCCCATCCTTGCGGATACGGAGTTGATGAAAGGAGTCGGGGTTTTTTCCGTGCACAGCTATGGCAGCCGGGAGATTGCTCCTCAGGTGGAGAAGATTCGCAAAAGCCCGTACGCGGACCGGCCGGTGTGGCTGACCGAGTATGGGGACCTGAATCACCGAGATTTCTCGCCCGAGAACGAGTGGAAGGGCTTCTGCGTGCGAGCGTCGAAACGCGCCCTGCGCGCCCTGAACCAGGGAGCCAGCGCCGCGCTCTTCTGGGACGCCTACGATAATTATCACGACCACGACGCGCGGTTCACTTACTACGGTCTGGTTTCCAACAGCGATCATGTCTGCCGTCCCAAGAAGCGTTACTACGCGGCCAAGCAGCTTTACCGCTACGTTCGGCCGGGCGCGCAGAGGATCGCCGCGGAGTCGGACGCGCCGAACTTGATGGTCTCGGCCTTCCGCGACCCCATTGCCAAGTGGATGGTGGTGGTCGGCGTCAAGGAGGGCGGGCCCAACCGTATTCAATTGTCAGTATCGGGAAGCGGATCGTCACCGGGGGCCTGGGATGTCTATGTGACGAGCCCCAACTTGAATTGTCAGAAGGTGGATACGGTCGCGGCCCACGACGGGATGGCGGAGGTCGCACTGCCCGACGAGGCCATCTTCACTCTGGTCGGCGAAATCAACTAAGCTCGCCTTGGCATTTCATCGAGCGGCGAGGGCGGCAGAGATGCCGCGCCCTCGCCGCCGATTTTCCTGCGCTCCGTCCCCCTCTCTACCAATTGACCTTCAGCGCGAACTGAAACTGCCTCGGATCCAGCGCTGCGGTCGGTTCCCCGGCGCGGCACGTGGACGGGTCCAGGGGATTGCAGAGCGGGCTCACGTCGGCGACGTTGAAGCGATTGAAGAGGTTGAACGAATCGGCGATGAATTCCAGGTTCCACTTCTCGCCGAAATAGAATTTTCGCGAAACGCGCAAATCCACGCTGGCGAATTTCGGCCGCACGAAGGTGTTCCGTCCCAGGTCGCCCGAGCAGCCGAAGGGGGGAGAGATGGAGCTCGTTCCCAGGGTGACGATTGCATCGCAAACCGTCGGGATGGTGAAGGTGGTCTCGGCCGGCAGGAAGGGCGATGTGACTCCGCCGGAACCCGCGAGTGAGGGACGGTCGGTATTCGAGCCGAAGTTGAGGTTGAAGTCGGACCCCGTGAGCACCGTGAACGGCCGGCCGGATGAAACCTCGATGATCGGCGCCACGGTGAAGTCGGCGAGGAATTTGTTGTGCCAACCGTCCGAGGTGCGATCGAAGGGGCTTTCGAAGACCCCGCTCAGAACCCAGCGGTGGCGCTGGTCAAAAGTGGAACTGCTTCGCTCCAAACCGGGATACCGGTTGTCCTGCGGCTCGAGGAGCGTCTGCAGGTCCGTGGAATCATCAATGGCGTGCGACCACGTCCAGCCCGTCAGGAATTCGAAGTGCTGCGAGAAGCGTTTGGAAACGGTCAGTGTGAGGCCGTGATAGACGGAACTTCCGGAAGATTCCTGCTGGTCGATGCTGCCCCAGGGCACCTGAACGCCGTACCCCAAGGGATAGCCCGCCAAGCCCGCCAGCGCAAGCTGGGTGTCGTAGCCGCCCGCGAGTCCGGCGAAGGAAGGATTGGGGCCGGAGGGACGGAAGAAATTGAAGAAAGCCGCTGTGCCGATGAACTGGCCGTCGAGCGCCGCCAACGGTCCCGGACAGCCGTTGAGGACACCCAGCGCGCCCGGCGCAACAACGGCGATGCCGCACGTGCCGGGAGTCGCGGCCACGCTGGCGAACGGCGCCGCGACGCCCAGCGGGTTTGTGGGAGCCAACCCGGCCGCCAAAGCGTTGCGATAGTTCCGCGTCAGGGTCCCCGGGTCAGGCGAGTTGATATCTCGTGGCCGGTTCAGGTGCAGCCCATGGGTGTAGCTATAGGAGGCGCTGATCTTGATGTCGCTCCCCAGTTTTCTTTCGATCGCGAAATTGCCCTGCTGCGCGTAGCCGTAAACGAAATTCCGCGCCACGGGTAGCGTGAGCGGCAAGAAGGGAATCGGGAAACCCACTGCCATGAAATTCTGATCGGCGAACAACGAGTCGGGGAGTTTCGAATCGAATCGCTGCTCGTTCGGGAGGTAACCCATCGAAGGGATGGCGTTCAGGACACCCTGAAAGACCGACGCGGCGTTCAGGGCTCCCGTGGGATTGACGAGGACGGAAGTCCGCGTGGCCGCGCCGGGCGGCGCAATGAGCTGAGTGGAGAGCGCGCCCTCGGCGGTGGTGGAATTGAAGGCGACGGCGAGCAGCGGGTGGTCGAAGAAGATGCCGTAGCCGGCGCGGATGACGGTGTTGCCGCTCCCCGTCGGGTCCCAAGCCAGGGCGAAGCGCGGCGACCAGTTGTTCTTGTCGCGCGGGATGCCCTCGAGAACACCCACGGCGGGCTCCAGCGCCATGTTGAGCGGGGTGGCGGGATCAAAAATGGGAGTCAGCTCCACGTCGTAGCGCACGCCGTAGTTCAGCGTCAGCCGCGGATGGACCTTCCAACTGTCCTGAACGAAGAACGCAAAGGTCTTGTTGTCCAAAGGCCGGTTCGACCGGCCGATACCCTGGAAATACACTTGAGGAACGCCCAGGCCATAGGCCTGCGCGGCGGTCACTCCGGGAACGGGCACGCCGGCGAAGGAGCTGGGGAGCCCAAGGTTCGAAGCGGTCAATCCACCGAAATTGTAGACGCCGCCGAAGTTCAGCTCGAACATCTGCTCCTTGTCGGTGCGCAGTTGGATCAGGTTAACGTCGCCGCCGAACTTGAAGTTGTGCCCGCCTCGCACCCAGCTCACGTTGTCGGTCCACTGAGTTCGGCGCTCGATGCGGTCCACGGTGGAAAAGGGCTCACGTCCGAAGAATGCAAACCCGGTGATGTTAATGCCCGCCTGGTCTCCTCCCGGAAGCTGGGAGAAGCCGTAATGAAGGCCGCGCCGCGCGAACTGGAACCGGGCTTCGTTAAAGAGCGAAGGGCCCAAGGCCGTCACGTGTTGCCCGACGATGGAGAGGTCGCGGACCTGCTGCAACGAGGTGCGCGAGCCGGCGTTCTGCCCGAAGTTCTGGTTCTGCGCGTTCACCTGAATTCCGGTTACCAGCGACGGCGTGACGCTCGCCCGGATGAAGGAGTTGTTACGGTCGTTCCACTGATGGTCGAGCCGTGCCGACCACAAGCTCGTGCCTTCGGAGATGGGATAGTTGCCGATCAGGCTTCTCAACGGGACATAGGAGCCGGGCAGGTCCACCAGGTTCGCGTCGCTGCAAGGTACGGGGGGCGTCGCCGTGGGATCGCAATCGATAGGCAGGGGAAAACGAGCGCCGGGGATGGGAGCGGGAAGCGCCCCGCGGCCGTAGGCCAGGGCCCCGTAGTCCACTCCGTTCAGCGCCACGCTCGACGCCGACCCGGCGAGCAGCGCCACGGTGGCGGCCATCTGGGCGCCGCCCGGAGCGGTGAGGACATCCGGATTGTTCACAAACCCCGCCTGTTGCGGAGTGAGCAACAAGGGCGCGGGGAAGAACGGCGTCAGGGTCTCCACCAGTCCGAAATTATTCGACCCGATGTTGGTGAAGCCCGTCTCCTGGCGCCGCGTGGTTTCGTAGGAGAGGAAATAGAACGTTCGGTCCTTCTTGATGGGCCCGCCGAGCGTGGCGCCCGCCTGCACGCGCGTAAACCCCTGCTTGATGCCGCGCGTCGCGCCCGTCGCCGGGTCCACTTCCACCGAGAACGGGTTGCGCGCCTGAATGCTCTTGTGCCGCAGGAATCCGAAAACGTTGCCGTGCACGGTGTTGGAGCCTGACTTGGTGACGATGTTGATGACGCCCCCCGTGGCGCGGCCGAACTCCGGCATGTAGTTGCTGATGATCAACTGAAATTCCTGGACGGCTTCCTGGGAGACGGTGGAACGGATTCCGTTGACGGAATTATCCACGGCGTCCGCCCCGTCCACCGAGACCTGATTCGATCTCGCCCGCTGCCCCCCGAAGTTGATGCCGCTGGTAGGCGCGGCGCCGATTGAGGGCGCGCTGTCGCGCTGCGCCTGCGGGTCGGTCAGTGCGAAGTTGATGTAATTCCGGCCGTTGATCGGCAGGTTGGTGATGCGCCGCGAGTCGATCGTTTCCGAGACGGCCGTGCGGCGCGTTTCAATGAGCTCCGGCGCTTCGGTGACGGTCACCAAAGAAGTGGTGGTTTGGATCTCCAGCCTGACGTTGAATTCCGGGGCGCGCCCGATGGTCAATACCAGTTCGGTGTTGACGAAGCGCGCAAACCCGGGGGCTTCCACCGCCAACTCATAACTTCCCGGCGCGAGCCCGACCAGCGAATAGCGCCCGGCGCCGTCGCTCTTCGTGTTGCGCGTCGCCCCGGTGGCAAGGTTCTTCACAGTAATCTCGGCGCCCGGCACCGCCGCCTCCTGCGGGTCGAGCACCCGGCCGGAAAGTCCTACGGTGTTCACTTGGGCTCGGAGGGAGGGAACGGCTGCCAGGATCGTCAATGCCGCCAGAAAATACGCACACATGCGTCTACGGAAGCTCATTGTTGCACTGCTCCTCAGGGGAATTGGTGAAGCTTCGCCGACCTTGTGACCGCATCCAGAAAAACGGCTCAAGGTTTCTGCTGTCTTGTCTTCTCCCATGGTCCCGAGGGCGAATTCCTTTTTGCTCCCAGTCTTCGATCCCTCGGTCCGGGAGGGTGGCGTTTACAGGCTCTTCTTAACAGAACACCTTTCTCGCCGGGTCGGTCTTTTCAGCGACAAAAGTGAGGCGATTTTGCTTCTCCAATGGGACAAAGTCAAGATGTCCGTGCGGAATTGTCAGGCAAGGGTGAGGCAGTTTAAGGCCCTAAAGGGGGGCCGACATTTAGTCCACGGGCAAGGCGCCGGGGCCGAGCATCCCGGCGCCAAGGCTATCTCGGACCTTGTGCCTTTCTACTCCTAATTGCGCGGAGGTGCGAGAGGCGGAATCAGCACGTAACCCGGCCGGGTTTGATACTCCCTCAGATACTCGCGGTGTTCGGGAGTGTCGGGGTATCGCTGTTCCGGCCCGTAGGGGTAATTGGACATCTGGCGGAAGGGAAGCGGCTCAACGGTTCTTGAATAAGCCGTGTTCGGTTCGCCGTCCTTGGCCCAGCCGTGGGTGTAGAGGAAGAAGCTCCGCTTCCAACCCGGCTTTAATGGGGGCAGGTTGCGGCCGTCAAACTCCGCCGTCATCTCGTCTCCCGTGGCCATGACGACGAGGCGATCGTCCGCTTGGCTGACCAGCTTCTCCACGGTTCCGTAACGCGTGTAGTTTCCGACCATGGGATTCCAAGGGGCCGTCGTCAGGAGGCTGGTGTAGTCAAAGTATTCGGGCGTCGATTGGCCGCGGCTGGTAATCGGGGTGGAGAAGCCCCGGTAGTGCAGGTCGGCGGAAACCAGCGGCAGTTCCACAGAGGCCGGAGCTCGCTGTTCATCCGTGGTAGAGAAAATCTGGTCCCAATAAACGAGCGCGTTGGTCACGATTCGCACGTGACGGTCCGAGCAGAGGAATTTGCCGGTCAGGTCAACGTGCATCGTGCGATTGGTTCCGCTGGGAACGCCCATATCCGGGATGACGGTTACCCATTCGCCCTGTTCGTTCCGCACCTGCAGGGAAGGGAGCACCAGTTGAAATCGGGAGTTTGAGGTCAAGGCTCGGTGCGAATTGGAGTCCGTCCAATAGACCCATCCGTTAAGCCACAATGCCACCGGGGAGGCCGCAGGGATGTCGCCGAGGTCGAGCGTGAGCGAATGGAATTCGCCCAGGCCGGGTATCCCCAGGCGCCGGAAATTCGACGCATAGTGGCCGTCCACCTTCAGCAACTGGGGCAAGACGTTTTTCCCCTCGCCATCTACAGCCGAGACGGGGAAGACCTTGCGCGGCACCCCGTGGAGGGTGGGCGACGTCGGTGAGGAAGAATAGATTTCATTGGCGTAGACTTCCACCTCGGCGGGGTGGTCGACGGCGTACAGGCGAAGCTGGTCAAAGTAATCCACCTCGCGCAATTCGTCGGTGAACTGAAAGACGTACATTCCATCCCGGTCCGGGAGGTTTTCCGGAAGGCGAACCAGCTCTTCGGGATAGGGGGGAATTCGGCTTCCGTCCGGCGCCAGCTCGCCGATCGGGCCGACTCCCAGAACATCGGTGAGATAGACAAACTTCTCGCCGTCCCAGACGTAGAGGAACGGGCAGGAGCTCGCCAGGCGTTCCGATTCGCGGACTTCGATGGGCTTGTTTGTGGCGACGTCGATCCAGTTCTGGATCACGGCATTCGGCCAGGTCACGCGGACGACGTCCAGTCGCGAGAGGTCTCCGGTGTAGACCCTGACTCGATCTCCGGTGACCAAGACTTTCCTGTAAAAATCCCCCGCCTTAAACTCGATGATGCTCCCGATCCCGAGGGTATTACTCTTGAACCCGGTCATCTTGACTTCGAACCAGCGTGAAGAAGGTCCTTCCTTCTCGAATGCCGCCAGCCGCGCCGATGACGTCACGCCGACCAGGTTCAACTCGCCGGGAGCACTCAACCAGGTGGCCGCAAGATTCGAGAGGGATTCTGCCTTCGCCACGGGAAGGTCTAGAGCGGCTTCGCGGAAGCGCCCGGCGCGGCCGGTGATGAGGTGCCACTTGCCGCCGGAATCGACGTTCAGCAGGTCGTCGAACGTATCGCCGTCGACGTCCGCCACAAGGCCTCGATAGGCGAACGGGTCCGCCGGAGCCGCCACAGCCGGCAGGGACCGGGCCGCCACGAATCTCCCTCCCCCACGATTGAACAGCACGTTATAACCGCTGGCGGACCACAGGGCGAGGTCGAAGTCGCCGTCGTGATTGAAATCGCTGACCTGGACGGCAACGGCTGCGGAGTTCCTGAGACTGGTCCCGGCCCTCGCCGACTGATCCGTGAATTTGCACTCACCCCGGCCCAGATAGAGCAGGGGAGGGCCGTCATCGCGGACCAGCACAAGGTCTGAGTAGCCGTCGTTGTCGAAATCGCCGAACGCGGCATCACGCACCCGGCCCCGGGCGCCCGCCAGGCCGGATGTGGGGGTGATGTTGCTGAACGTTCCGTCGCCGTTGTTGCGATAGAGCCGCGTCTGGGCGGCGGGAAAATCGCCCGGAAAATCGAACGCGGGTTTGTCGGGGGGTGCCTTCAAGTTCGTGTAGCCGCAGAGGACCAGGTCGAGAAAGCCGTCGTTGTCGGCGTCGATGAGCAGGGCGCGGGAAATCAGCTCGCCGGTATCTGTTTTCAATCCCGCTTTCTCCGTTTCATCCACGAATGTGCCTTCGCCGTCATTCCGGTAGAGCGTAACTCCAGCCGCCCCCACAACGAACAGGCTGGTGTGGTTACTGTTGTCATAGTCGGCAAACACTGCGGAGACGCTCCCCGCGGGTCCGGCTGTTCCGGTCTTTTCCGTGATGTCGGTGAACTTCCCTTGTCCTTTATTTTCGAGAAGGCGGTTGGCTCCGGCGGGATCCACGACGTAGATGTCGGGGAGGCCGTCGTTGTTAATGTCGCCCAGAGCGAGCGAAGGGCCGAAGAGAGGGACGAGATTCCGCCGCGCGAAGTCCATCGAGTAATCGCTCGACTTGATGGCGCGAGCCGCATCGCCGGACAGGGTCGAATCCGTCCGGCTGTGTCCAATGCCCAGCCGCTCGGTGATATCCACGAAAGCCACTTTTTCCGCGCTGGTCCTCCGCGTGGCCACGGTGACCGGCGAAGGGGGGACGAAAATCGCGCCGTACTTGCCGCCTTCCAACGCCGGGTTCTGGAGTGAGATGCCGGGAATGGAGTCGCGCATCGATTCGTGCATCTTCAGGAATTTCTGCGCCTCGTCGCGTCTCTTCAGGCGAACCAGCGTGGTGAAACTGTGAAACAGCGAGGCCACGTAGAAATTCTGGCCGCGCCCGAAACCCATCTCCACCACGTGATGATGGGCGTCGAGGGCCTCCTCGAGTTTTCTCTGCGCGAAGTGGACCGTGCCCAGATTGAACCATGCCGCCGGCTCGTTCGGGTCTGCGGCAATAACACGCTTCAGCGCCGCCTCGGCGTCCGGGTACCGCAGCTCCCTCTTGTAGAGAATGCCCAGGTTGTAGTCGGCGGCGACGAGCTTGGGGTCCATTTGCTTCGCCGTGGTCAGCGCTCCCAGCGCTTTGTCGAGCTCGTTGGCCTGCATCAGCGCCAGGCCCAGGTTCATGTGATCCGTGGCCAGGGCCTGGCCGGAGTCGATGACCTTCTGAAATTCGGTGATCGCTTCCGGATACTTTGCCTGCTCGTAGTAGGCCTTGCCGACGTTGCGGTACTTCTGAATGGTGGCGGGGGAGGGGCCGGCCGGCTTTCTTGCCGGGGGCGAAGCTGGCTTCGTCGCTTGCTGGGCTTCCGTCGTCTTCCGCGGGAAGATGAGGCAGGCGGCGAAGGTCAGAAGGATGATCAGGCAAATTCGAAGAATCGTTTGGACTGTCCGGCTCATGACTCTCCCTTTGGGTCTTTATTGTTGCAACCGGCCACACACAGGGCCTGTTCTCACACAGAAGATTGATTATACAACGGCCGTCCTTTCCAGGGGAAAAAGTCGGTCCGGTGTACCGCGCATCGGGATGAACGAATTCGGGCTAGCGTCCGGATGCAACGTCAAGAAAGCCCGGGGAGTTCGGGTTGGATAGTCCGCGCGAAGTTATCCCACGCTTCACCCTGTGCGCGGGGAATCGGGGATCCATGCCTTCCGGTTTGTTACGGCGCTGAGCGAAAGGGTGGCGCCTCCTCGCGGGGGCGCCCGGCCGGTTAATCTCAGGATGAGGCAAACTCTAGCGGTGGGGGGTGACGTCACGGATGGCTTGGATGAGAATGTCGCCGGCACCTTCGCCGCGCAGCCTTTGCTCGCTGGCGTCGTCCAGGGGAAAATCCACACCGCGCTCCTTCACCAGTTGAATCAATCGGGCTTCCGGGACACCCCCGGACAGCAGTCCAGTGAGCTGATCCAGGCGGAGGGCTTTCACCTCCGCTTCGAGCGGCGCATCGATGGTGAC
>DATKYV010000303.1:0-4829 GCA_035528275.1 Terriglobia bacterium
GTGGGATTATCAGCCCACGCGTAGCGCACGGCCGCGGGATGGGAAACCTCGCTGCTGCGGGCGACGACGGTCTCACCTTCAATCCTCACCTCAGCCGCATGGAACTTGCGGTCCTCGCCGGCAATCTCGAATCCCACAAGCGCCCGTTGGGCCTTGAGACCGCTTCCGACATCCTTGAAGCGAAGGCGGATCTTATCGCCCTCGGCCGTCATGGATTCGTACATCGGGCCCGAGTACACGCCGTCTTTCCCGTAGGCGATGGCTTGTGCAGCCAGGGCCAGGCGTCTGCCGACTTCCTGTTTGTTCTTGGGATGAATGTCGTAGGGGTCGCCGATGTCCGCCGTCACAGCCATTCCGGTGTTGGGCAGCGAAAGGGTCATCGACTGCGCCTCGCGCAGTTCCGCCCACGAATTCTGCGGCGGCCATTCTTGAATGAAACTGGCCAGTTGGACGAAGAGGAAGGGGAAGTCGCCTTGCCCCCAGGCGCTTCTCCAGTTGCGAATCATCGCAGGAAAGAGCTTCCTGTATTGGTAGGCCCGGCCGGCATTCGATTCACCCTGATACCAGATGGCACCCCGGATGGCGAAGGGAATGAGCGGCGCAATCATGGCGTTGTAGAGGCCCGCGGGACGCCAGGAATTGCCCCGAGGGTCGGCAGGGAATTGGGGCGGGGAAGGAGCCGGTTCCCCGGCGGCTTCGGCTTGCTGCGACGAGCGGTTCCACTCGTCGAGTTTCTTCTGGTAGTCGGCAAGAGCTTGCGGATAATCCGCGATCTTCTTTTCCCAATCCCTCGCCATCGATGCAAGTTCCGGTTCGGCCAGCAAGGCGGGAGCACTCGTCCAGGATTCGGCCGGCGTCCCGCCCCAGGAGCTGTGGATCAAACCCACTGGGACGTTCAGGGCCTTGAACAGCTCGCGGCCGAAGAAATATGCCACGGCGGAAAACTCTCCAACGGTATCAGGGGTGGCGACCAGCCATTGTCCTTGAACCTCCGCTTGCGGTTTGCCCGACACCCTCTTCTCGACCTTGAATTGTCGGATCATGGGATAATTCCCGGCAGCGATCTCCTCTGCGGCGTTCTGAACTCCTCCCCAGGCCCGACGGCTGTTGCCTACTGCCATCTCCATGTTGGATTGGCCTGAGCAGAGCCAAACTTCGCCCACCAGGACATTCTGAATTCTTAGCGTGTTCTTCCCCGCGATCGTCATTTCAAACGGCCCTCCAGCCTGGAGCGGGCCGATCTGGACCTTCCATTCCCCGTTGTCGCCCGCGGTGGCTGAGGCCTGCTCTTTCCCAAGGGTCACGCGAACCGGCTCGCCGGGGTCGGCATTGCCCCAGATCGGCACTCTGGCCCCACGGTGCAGCACCATGTTGTCGCTGAACAACGCCGACAGCTTGACTTCGGCGAAGGCATTGGGTGCAGCGAAGACAAGTAGGATTGAAAGAACGCGGATGAATCTGGTAACTGACAAGGGCATGTTGGACGTCTCCTTCAGGTCGAGGCAAGGAATGCTTCAGTGAAACGGGGATTCTACTATTGGGGCGCCCCGAAATCCATTAACACCTACCGCTGGCATGGAAAAGGGAGAGAAATGCCACAGAGACACAGAGACACTGAGGGATACGAGGAGACAGGTGCGCACCACTGAGCGATGCATGGCGATTCCGGGTCAATTGGTGGGATGAAGCCGCGACAGAGATTCGTGTCTTAGTCGTGGAGTGAACTGGAGCCGGCGAAGGGAATCGAACCCCCGACCTACGGTTTACGAAACCGTTGCTCTACCGACTGAGCTACGCCGGCATGCGTCCATGAATGCGCAGATAAAAATGCTCACCCAGCAGAGCCAGCGCTTCCGCCAAGACCCGTGGGTGAGCATTTTGAGAGGAGAATAGCTTGGCGGACGCGCCCCGCCGCACTAAACTCGATTGCGAGTCTAGAGAATCGGGCTAGGGTTGTCAAGATAATTTTCGGAGATTTTTCTTCGCAATAAACGTCTTAATTTCAAAGGTTTACGCACGAAATCGGTCGCCAAAAATCAGATTGCCCAAAACCCCAATAAAACCCACAACTATACACGTAATTTGTTCATTTAAAAGGGCTTAAATCTAATTCAGGTTCAATCGTATCAACTTATCCTCATCAGGGTTGGCCCACGCCCATTCGGGGAACCACTTTGCCACCATGCGCTTGGCGGCGAACATCAAAACTCCACCCCCCACCGACCCTCCGACCAGGATCAGGATGAGGAGGAGGTTGGCGAGAATGAGTTCCAGGAATTCTCGTGCGAACGGTTTGGACCTTGGCGGGCGCTGGTCCCAACTGATTTGCCCGGTCACGTGCAGTTGCCCCATCAGCTTGTCGGCTTGGTCCGCTGACGGAGAACCGAGCACCACAAAAACGTAAGAACCCGTCCTTCTTGCGTAGATTGACTCGCTACCCCGCTCTTGATTGAAACCCAGGAAGCTCTCCATCGCTCCGTACCGAACGCGGGCGATCTGTGGCGTAGGGTAAGCGATGGCCAGCAGGGTGATGCGCTCCTCGCCGCTCCGATAAGTTCCCACCTGAACTTCCGCCCCTTGAGTGAAGCCGATGAGGTCGGTGCGAAACCCGGGCAGAACACGCTGCGCCGCCTCCGGTCCCAGGAGGTATTTCTCCGAGCCGGGGACGAGGTTCTTTTCCGGCAGGCCCATCGGAAGGTGAGGGGAGCGGGGGCTTGCTGTTTGTACCCCGCCGATCAGAACAAGTAAGGCCTGGAATTCGCTGTCCGTGACATCCAGTTTGTCCGCCCGAGGAATGCGAACGAAATACCGCCCCCGGCACATCGAGACTCCAGAGGAATCCTTCAGCGTCAAGGGCATGCGCGCCACGGGGACACTCTGCTCCGTCTGATAGTAAGTGAGCAGTCCGTAGGCGGAAGAGGCATCCGGAGTCTCTTCGATGACCACCTCGGCTCTCTGGTTTTTCAGAATGTAGGTTCTCGCCTCGATCGTCTGGACACCGTACTCGCGTTCAATTGCCGAATCGCCCCCCCATTGGCGCACCGCATTCAGGTTCAGTTTCTTGGTTTCCGCCAACCGCCAGTTGGCGGCGGGGATCAAGGGTATGGCGGAGGGTCTCTGCGCGGTCAATGCGCAGGGAGCTGCCAGGAGGGCAAGGAACAACCCGGAGAGCCGGGCAAGGTTTGATCTCATCAACCACTAAGGATATCAGAAATTTGAGGTGCTGGCGGCAGGGGACTCCAGGGTGGAGGCTTGTTGCATGGCCCGCACGCCGCCCAACATGTCCACGTAACGCGCAATGCCGCGGTAGAGGGCGTCGGCGATTTTCTCACGGTAATCCGACTTCTTGAGCAGGCGCTCGTCGTAGGGATTGGTGAGGAATGAGATCTCCGTCAGAATGGAGGGCATGTTGGCGCCGATCAGGACCACAAACGGAGCCTTCTTCACGCCGCGATTCCGCTGATCTCTTCCGGCCTTGAGGCGGGAGTAGATTTCGCGCTGAACCAGCGTGGCGAACTCTTGAGACTCCTCAACCTTCTCCGTCATAGCGATCTTCTTGATCAGGTTTTGGAGCTCGTGGACGGACTCCTGGGTGGTGGCGTTTTCTCTCGCCGCCACTTCCAAAGCCTCGGGATTTGACGTGAGGTTCAAGTAGTAGGTTTCGATGCCCCGCGCGCTCCGGCTGCGGCTGGCGTTGGCGTGGATGGAGATGAACAAGTCGGCGGCCTTTTCGTTGGCAATCGCCGTCCGCTCCTCGAGGGGGATGAAGGTGTCATCGGTCCGGGTCATGATGACCTCGGCCCCCGCTTTCTCTTCGATCAGTTTCTGGAGCTTCAGGGCTACATCCAGAACTACATCTTTTTCCTTCAACCCGGTCGGCCCTATGGTTCCCGTATCATGGCCTCCGTGGCCCGGATCGATGACGATGCGAGCGATCTTCAGCCCCAGCGCTCGCGTCAGCGTTCGAGACCCGGATTCGGTGGGCGCGGCCGTCTTGATGGGAATGGCGGCTTCAGCCCGCGGGGGTTTAACCGATTCGGAAGCCCGAGGCGTGGGGGCGGGCGGAGGAGGTTCGAGCTTTGCTGTTTTCTTATTCTCACCGGAGTCTGTAACTGCAGGCTTGGAAACCTCCGCCGCCTCGGTTCCCGATTTCTTTTCGGCCACCTTGGTCGCAGAACCTGATTGGGCCGCGGAGGGCTCGCTGGTCTCGCGCTTGGCAGCCGGCGCCGCCTGAGGCGCTTTCTTGCTCGCCACAGCTTCGGGTTCCTTGGCCGGCTTGGGTTCGGGCTCCTTGGAATCCTTGGCCGCCACTTGCTGCTTCGACGACGGGCCGTTGATATCTACGACCAGCCGGAACGGGTTGGGCAAAGAGAAAATCGAATAGTCCTCGATCTTCTCCACGTCCAGCACGACGCGCGTCACGGTGGGCTGGAACTGCCCCACGCGAACCTGACGAAGGAACCCGTCTTCCACGGGGAAGGTTTTTCCCACCAGATCGGGACTCAAGCGCGAGTCGGCCAGGTCGAGAACGATCCGATCGGGATTGGGGAGGCGAAGCGTGTCAAACTTCACTTCGCCTTCCACGTTGATCACGATGCGCGTGTAATTGGGTCCCACCCAATGGCGAATGCCTGTCACTTGAGGGAGTGATCCCACCGGGCGATTCGCCGCGGACCTGGCGCGCCGGGCCTCGCGCTCCGCGGCGAGCTGCTCGATTTGTTTCAGCCTGGCGAGGGCCTCGGAGGTTTTGTCGGACCGCGGATGCTTCTCGAGGTACTCTTCAAAGGTCTTGCGCGCCTCCGCCTCGTCTTTGAGGTCGGCAAGGTAGA
>DATKYV010000304.1:0-3619 GCA_035528275.1 Terriglobia bacterium
GGCGCCGAGGTCTTTCGCGGCTCACCGCGCCAAGCCGACCTGATGATCGTTGCCGGGCGCGTTTCGCAGAAAATGGTCCCGGTGATCAAGCGTCTTTACGAGCAGATGGCGGAACCCAAATGGGTGATCTCCATGGGCGCCTGCGCCACCTCCGGCGGCGTCTTCAACAACTACGCCATCGTTCAAGGCGTGAACCAGTTTATTCCCGTCGATGTCTACATCCCCGGTTGTCCTCCCCGGCCCGAGCAGCTGCTTCAAGCCATCCTCCTGCTTCAGGAAAAAATCATGAAACAGCGTGGCAGCTTCAAAGAGGCTGTCCTCCACACCAAGTAGCCCGCGAAGAACGAAATTCGAAAATCGAAAATGGAAAATTGAAACCGGAAACTCGAAACTCGAAATTCATTGAGGGGATGACCCTCGATTGGGATATCTGAGGCGTCTCACGGCCGAGTTTCGATTTTCCAGCTAGGTCTGGCGACGATAGAAGGGGAGCACGGCCACTTCGGCAGTCACATCCGAGGCCAGCATCAGCCGCGTCCCAGGTTCCGAAGCCTCGCGGCGGACGTAGGCAAGGGCGATGGTCTTGCCGAGTGATGGCGAAACGCAGGCGCTGGTGATCTCGCCGATTTCCTTTCCCCCGGCCATCAGTTTCTCGCCCGCGGCGGGGGAGCTGTCGCTATCAACGAACAGTCCCACGAAGCGCCAGTTGACATGACCGCGGCTGCGCGCGCGCTCCACGATCTCCTGGCCGACGTAGCAGCCCTTGGTAAAGCTGAGCGCGTTTGTCAGGCCGGCTTCGAGGGGAAGCGTATCCTCTCCGAGGTCAGGTCCATAGCGGGCAATGCCCGCTTCGATGCGCAGGGTTTCCAGGGCCTCCGTGCCGCAAGGCAGCATTTCATAGGTCGGCGCCTGGCCGCACGCCGCACCCCAAAGGCCCATCATGCCGCCGGGTCTCGTCCAAACCTCGTAGCCTTCCTCGCCCGTCGAGGTGGCGCGCACGACCCACACCGGGAATCCGGCGTAGTTGGTTCGAAAGTGGTCGGATTCACTCATCTCCGGCAGGTCGACGTGCAGGGTTTTCTCGAGCAGGCCGCGGGCGCGCGGACCCTGAAATGCCAGGGCGTGTTCCTCCAGGGTTTCGAGCTCCACCTCATCCATGATGATGTACCGCTCGAGGGTCTCCATCACCTTCGAGCGCAGGTCTGCATCAGCATCTACGAGAAATCTATCCGCCTCGCAGCAGATGCGCAGGTCGGCGAGGATCTGCCCCTGGACGTTCAGCAGCAGTGCGTAGGTCCCACGGCCGGGGGAGAGATTCTCGATGTCGTTTGACACCATGCCCTGAAGAAAGCGAACGCGATCCGCACCCTTCACGGCGAATCTCGAGCGGAATGAGAAATCGAAGAGGCCCGCGGCCTCACGTACCGCCTTATGCTCGGTGAGAGGATCGGAGAATCGCGAAGGTACTACGGCCCCGTGATACTCGATCAAGGTAGCGCCCTGGGAAATGTGGTAGTCGGCGAGAGGGCTTCGGAGGGCTTCAGGCATTCAACGGGGCCTCAGATAAACCGAGATGAGGATGACGATCATGGCGATGGCAAACGCCACGGATAGCCAGGTGCGCCGCTTGGCGCGGAATCGCTCCAATGCTTTGAGCGGCAAGGTGAGGCCGAGGGCGATGGTGAAGACCACAAAGGCCAGAATGATTTTCAGCGTCAGAAACTTCCAGTACGTGCCCCGCGGAACGTCCCAGGCGAGCCCGGCGTTGTACAGGCCGGAGGCGGTGAGCAGCACGATGACCGACCAACTGACCCAGCGAAACCGGCGCTGGACAACGCGCATCAGCAGGTCGCGCTGGTCGGCGCTCAGGATGCCGGCGGAAGGGAGGAGGATGAAAGCCAGGAAACCGATCCCGCCCACGCCGATGACCGCGGCGGCCACGTGAACCCATTGGGCGAACGTTGACATCAGTGACCCCTCACCGCGCGGCAGATTCTAGTCGAGGCGAATCCTGTTACGCAATTCTGAACTAATCGAGAATAAAACACCCGCCGTCCACTGCCAAGCGATTAGCGGCATGGTACACGGCTGGTCCCGCGGCGATCCCGGACGCGGGGTGTGGTCCCATGCGCCGCACCATCCGGCAGCCGAAGGTCTCCTCGTGCCGTTCCAACTTCATGGGCCCAGGCTTGCATCCCGGAGCGTCTGTTCAATCGCCGAGTTCGCTCTTCACCGAAGCAGCTTAGACTGGTTGGAACGGCACTAGGAAATCGCATCGAAGGCCGCATCGATCTGTTGCGCGAGGTCGAAATCTTTTTGGGTGACCCCGCTCTCGCTGTGCGTCGACAGCGAAATACTCACCACGCTGTAGTTGATCGTGATGTCGGGATGGTGCCCGGCCTTTTCAGCCGTCTCGGCGATCTTGTTCACGAATCCGATGGCGGCCATGAACGACTTGAACGTGTACTTCTTGTGGAGGGCTTTCCCCACGTGCGACCAGTCGGCCATTCCTTTGAGTTTCTCATTGATTTCGGTTCTGCTCAGTGCAGCCACTGTTGCTCCTTGATTTCGTGTGATGGAGATGGAATTCGAGACCACGGATCCTCCTCCGCGCGGGCGAGCCTTCGGCGCACGAACCGGCAGAGCTCGAGGCTGATTCGCCCCCCGCTCGAAATGAGGAAGGTGGGCTGGGTTTTGATGAGCCCGGGAACGATCCCTCGCCAGGCTGGGGGATTGGAGCCGGGCCCGACGCCCACCAGCGCATCCGCCCGGTGCACGAACTTGCGCGCCGAGGTCTTGAAGTCGCGCCGCGCCTTGGCGAGGACGAACACAGAAACCGCAGGTTTGAGAAAACTCAGAATGCTGTTGCTCTCAATAACCACGAACCGGGCGGTGCCCAGCGCCTGCTTTAGAGCCGGAAGCGCCTCGGGCAGGCTCCCTGGTTGGACGCGAAGCAGCAGCGCCCGTCTCGCCCCGGCCGCAAGGAATCTTCCCGTGTCGCCCCTGGCAAGAGGGCTCCGCTCTTCGGTCAACAGAAATCCTCGTCCGGCTGGCCCGGCAGCGCCACTCCTCTCGATGGGTTCGAACCCGTGCCCGTGCGGCGTGATTTTCACCGCCGTCCAGTCGAGCGACCTGAGCCCGCGGATGATTCCCGAAACCACCAACGTCTTTCCGACATCCCGGCCGTGTCCCCCGACGACAACCAGTTTCATCTCCACTCAGTTTGCGCCGAGCCCTTCGCCGCCGTCGAGTATATGAACCGCTGCGGGCCAAGTCAACGCGGGAGGGCAATCCGTCGTGTACAATGAAGAAGAGAGCCGACGGATACCATGATTCACGAAATCCTTCCCGTGGGCATGCTGGCGTGCAATTGCTCGATTCTGGGCGATGAGGCGACCGGCGAGGCCATCGTCATCGATCCGGGCGACGACATCGAGCGCGTTCAGGAAATCCTCGCCCGGCACAATCTGACTCCCAAAATCATTGTAGCGACGCACGCCCACATCGATCACGTGGGTGGAATCGAGAAATTGCAGAAGGCCACGGGAGCCGCCGTCCTCATGCACCGCGAAGACTTGCCCCTTTATCAGAACCTGGCGACACAGGCGGCGTGGCTGGG
>DATKYV010000305.1:0-16546 GCA_035528275.1 Terriglobia bacterium
CCGTCAAGCAGCAGGGCTCTTGGGGGAGAGTTGCTCTCGTTGGGATCACTCCGAGGGGCGCCACCTTAATGACGAAGGGATAGCTTGATGGGAAAGCGTCGGTGACACGATAAGTGGCTGGGGTTCAGAGAATTACAGAACGGGATGACGCCGCCAAGGAGACCTTTGGAGCGCCTCAGCTCGGTGGTACAATCCCCCCAAGCTCAGACGTCGCAAGGGGAGAAGGAGCCTTCCATGGCGCCGGCGATTCCCCCAAGCTCGCACACGATTCGATTTGGCGTTTTCGAACTGGACCCTCGGGCGGGAGAGCTGCGCAAGCAGGGGATGAAGGTCAAGCTCCAGGAACAACCCTTCGAAGTCCTGGTAATGCTTCTTGAGCGTCCGGGCGAGGTAGTGACGCGCGAGGAAATCCAGCAGAAGCTCTGGCCCGCCGACACGTTCGTGGACTTCGAGCACGGCATCAACGCCGCCGTGAAACGCCTGCGCGAGGCGCTGGACGATACCGCAGACAATCCCCGCTTTGTTGAGACCCTGGCGCGCCGCGACTACCGTTTCATCGCGCCGGTGGAATCACCCCTCACCCCCGTCCCCTCTCCCCCAGGGAGAGGGTGGTCCCGCGGAGTGGGACCGGGTGAGCGTGCACTCGTGGGTACGCCCGTACGGATCCGCCGCTGGGCGACAGTGCTCCTAGTGACTGTAATTGCTGCCGCCTTGGGAATCTGGATATTTCAGTCGAGGAAAGAAAGGTCAGAGGCGTCTCTGATCCCTGTCCCTCTGACGACCTATCCAGGTTATCAAAGCTATCCCAGCTTTTCTCCTGACGGCACACAGGTGGCGTTTCAATGGTGTACGGAAGAACCAGGAGCAAACTGCGACATCTACATCAAGCAGATCGGCGTGGAACCGCCCTCCCGCTTGACCCGTGACCCTGCGGAGGACTTCAGTCCTGCCTGGTCCCCCGACGGCCGATTGATTGCGTTCCTACGTACACTTCCTGGGGCCCGGACGGCGCTAATTCTCATCCCACAACGAGGGGGGCCCGAACGAATCCTAGCCGAGGCCGATATAGCCTTTGAAAGCTACCACGGGCTACAGTACGGATCTTATTTGACATGGACGCCGGACTCGAAATGGCTGGTTCTGCCTTGGCGGGAAGCGGACAAGCGGGACGAAGGCTTGTTTCTGCTCAATGTGGAGACGAGAGAGACGCGAAGGCTCACGACCTCGTCCGGGGACAACTCTCCTGCTTTCTCGCCGGACGGTCGGACCCTGGCATTCAACCGGCGCGTCGGGCGTGATCGTATTTGCCTTCTCCGCCTTGCGATGGATTACCAGACTGAAGGAGAACCTGAACAAATCGCACCGCCCGCTGAGTCTTACGAAAACTTCGGTATAGCCTGGAGTCCGGATGGAAAGGACCTCGTGTTCTCGTGTGGTTATGCGGCGAAGGCCGGCCTCTGGCGGGTGGCGGCGTCGGCTGCAGCGACGCCCCGGAGGCTTGCCTTCGCCTCGGAAGGCGCCTCCGCGCCCGCGGTTTCGCGCCAGGGGGACCGCCTTGCCTATGTCGTAACCAGAGCTGACGACGACGTCTGGCGGGTTGATTTGCGCAGTCCGGGCCAGAACCCGGGCATCCCGGCCCGGTTGATATCCTCCACGCGAATGGATGGATATCCGGCTTACTCGCCGGACGGCAAGAGGATTGCCTTCGTCTCTGACCGCTCGGGGGCACCCGAAATCTGGGTGTGTGCGAGCGATGGGTCCAATCCTGTGCAACTGACGGAATTTGGAGGTGATATCGTTCTACAACCCAAATGGTCGCCGGATGGCCAGAACATCACCTTTGCCGCGGCCCCGGCAGGAAACGAGGACCTCTATGTGGTCAGCGGGAATGGAGGCCCGCCCCGGCGTGTGACCACCCACCCGCGTTCCGACAAATGGCCGTCCTGGTCTCGGGATGGCCAATCCCTCTACTTCTGCTCATTGCGCAGCGGTCGGGATGCGATATGGAAGAAGCCGGCCACTGGCGGAGAGGCCATGCAGATCACCCGCCAAGGAGGAGACTTGCCACAGGAATCGCCCGACGGAAGATTCGTTTACTACGAGAAGGGGTGGCCCTTGCACTGCAGCGTGTGGCGAGTGCCAGCGGCAGGCGGTGAAGAGGTGAAGGTGCTTGATTCCACCCATCCTGAGGCCGGATGGACCGTCGGCAAAGAGGGGATCTATTTCTTCACAACCCCAGACAGACAGCGCCGCAGTGACATCTGTTTCTACAGGTTTGCCACCGGTAAGATAAGTAAGATCGTGACGATCGAGGGGGATCTCGGCTATCGCATCGCCGTTTCCCCCGACGAGCGGACAATTCTCTACGGGCAATACGATCAGGCCGGCAGCGACCTCATGCTGGTGGAGAATTTCCGCTAGTGAGTGGCTTGCCCAAAGCTCCCTGCAGGGCGAGAGCACTTTCAGCGAACCGGCCCAGGCTCGCTTGATTTCGCGAAACCCGCCTCATCTCTTGCTTCCCTCCGACCCGACCAGCGGTTCCAAGACCTCCTGCGCCGCATGAATCTTCCGGAGTAGTGCCGGCCTTCAGGCCGGCATTCTCGGATGCAAGTCTGCGAAGGCGACATTAACCGTGCCCACCTGAAGGTGGGCGCTACAGGTGCTTCGCTGCATGAACGTTCAGGGTTAGAATGGCCTTGGTGTTGGCGTCCGCGGGTACGGGCTGAATCGAGCCGAGTGGCCGCGTCCGACAAAAACCTGTCCGTCCTTATAAGCTATTGAGGAATAAGGCGTTATCTTGTTTCAGTGAGTTGGTAGTTTCACCTCAAGCGGAAATCGAAAAGCGCCCACTTTCGCCCGACCTTCTCTTTCGCCCAAGTCCTCGGTGTGTTAGACTGGCAGTTCAAGCCATCGATTCCCGCACACGCGGGTTTCCCATATGAAACGCTACGGAGAGCACCGCTTTCCCGGAAAACTCTTCATCGTCGAAGGCATCGACGGTTCGGGGAAATCCACGCAGCTGATGCTCTTGCACCAGTGGTTGCAGGCGGAGGGCTACGGCACGGTATTCAGCGAGTGGAACTCCTCGCCGCTGGTTCGCGACACGACAAAACGGGGCAAGAAGAAGAGAATGCTCACGCCTCCGACCTTCAGTCTGATCCACGCCACCGACTTCGCGGACCGCATGGAGCACAATATCATCCCGTTGCTCAAAGCCGGGGCGGTGGTGCTGTGCGACCGGTACATCTACACGGCCTTTGGCCGCGACGTCGTGCGGGGAATGGACCCGGCCTGGGTGCGCGACCTTTACAGTTTCGCCGTTAAACCCACCGTGGCGTTCTATTTCCGTGTGCCGCTCGACGTGGCGATGCACCGGATTCTGGACGGGCGTACTGGGGTCAAGTTTTACGAAGCGGGCATGGACCTGGCGCTGAGTAACGATCCCGAAGAGAGTTTTCAGATCTTCCAGGGGCGAATCCTGGAGGAGTACGACAAAATGGTGAAGGAGTTCGACCTCACCGTGGTGGATGCTACGCTGCCCATCGAAGAGCAGCAGACGCAGATGCGGCAGATCGTCAAGGCCAAACTCGCCCAAGCCAAGCGATTGAGGGTGGCGCCGTGAGAGAGACCTACGGATCGGTCCTGCCGGAGATGAACCTCGCGGACCTGACCGGCAAGCTGATCGTCATCGAGGGCACCGACGGCGTGGGCCGTTCGACCCAAATCAACTTGTTGAAACCCTGGCTGGAGCAGCAGGGCCGCGCCGTGCTCCACACGGGCATGACCCGCTCCGCTCTGGCCGGCAAGGGCATCAAGCAGGCCAAGGAAGGGCACACGCTGGGCCGCATCACCCAGAGTCTGTTTTACGCCACCGATTTCGCCGACCGGCTGGAAAACGAAATCGTCCCGGCGCTACGTGCCGGTTTCGTGGTGTTGACGGACCGTTACATCTATTCGCTGATGGCCCGGGCGATGGTGCGCGAGATCGATCAGGTGTGGATCCGCAACGCCTACCGCTTTGCTTTGAAGCCCGACGCGGTTTTCTATCTTCGCATCGGCGTCGACGACCTCATTCCCCGTGTGGTATTTTCGCGCGGATTCGACTACTGGGAATCCGGCATGGACCTCCATCCCAGCGAGGACATGTACGAAAGCTTCCGCAAGTACCAGACCGACCTGCTGAAACAGTTCGACGTGCTGGCCGAAGAGTACGGCTTCGAGGTGGTCGATGCCACGCCGGATGCGCGGACGGTCTTCGAGCGCCTGCGCGATGGAATCGCCAGGGTGCTGAGCGGCGAGCCCAGCGAACCCCTCTTTTCGGTCCATGTTCCCAAGGAGGGTGAGGAAGCCGCCGGGCCCAAGGTCATGGAGATGCCGCCCGCCGACAAAGCTTCCGGCGGGGCGGAAAAGGGAGAGGGCAAACCGGCTCAGGCTTTGGCGAAGGCAGCCGACGGTGACGAGCGCAGGTAAACCACCCACTCTTTCACGCGGCGGAATTCTGCCGAATCCCGGGTCATTTCCAAATACTTTTCAACGTAGGCCTGTTTGTGAATGCGTTCCCGCAGAATCAGCTTCTCAACGCCCATGGCGCTTTCCAGGTGGTCGCGGAGAAATTCCGGCCGGGCAATCATCTCGATCATCATCTGCTCCAACACTTCCCGGTCGTGCCAGTCGCCGAGGTGCTGCTGGAGTTTGCGGAGCCAGGCGAGGGTTTCGGAGCTCCCCGCGACGTCGAACTCATGAATGACCTCAATGAGGTATCGGACACGCTTGGCGGCGATGCGAACCCCGTGAAGGACGGGCCCCCGAGGGTCGAGATGCGAGTGTTCGATCTGGGACTCAAAAGCCTGCCAAACGCGATCCAATGATTGTCCGACGCGGTCGTAGAACAGCCCGGAATGCAGCTCAGTGGGCAGATCGAACTGGTGAGAGTGGCGAAACGCGTGGAATGCCGTTCCATTCGCCGTCAAATACCCCTTGAGGCGGACGTAGAAGATCGCCAAATTGGCCTTGCTGAGTTTCTTGAGCGTTTCCTCAAAGCTCGAGGCCCGGCGATGGCGAAGATATTGCCGAACGGACTCCCAGACTTCGCGATAAGGAGCTCGCTTGCGGGCCAGCGTGCTGCTAACCAGGTCCAGAAGGACGTCGCAGTTGCGGACCATGGATAAGGCGCGGCGAGTGCGTCGAATCCGGCGCCGCAGCTTGCGGATCTCGCGCGGGGGGGGTGGGGGGCAGATCAGGTCAAGCACCTGCTGGAGACGCCGGCTCGCCACTCGAATGTCATGGATGGCGTCAGGGTCGTCCCCGCGGAGCACCTTGGGCTCCAGTGACATGAAGCGGTCCAGTTGTTTGAGCGCAAGATTCCGGACCTTGTTCCACTCCTCGGAGTGCGTCGCCGGACTCTCCGCCCCAGTGGCGACAGGTTCCTGATCGGCGGGCAAAACTGGGGCCGGGGCATCAATGATTTTGTCTGCCTCGTTCATCGGGAACGCCTCGAAGGGGATTCGGAAAAGGGTCGCGCGTCCTCCACAACCCGTCAACTGACGGCGTGGGTAACTCGCCAGGTGTGATCGGCGGAATCGAGACGACCTGTCCGGGTCCGACCGAGGACAGTCTACCCCCAGTCGAAGAAAGATTCAACGCGCCGCCCGGTTTGGTGGTGGGCCAGTTTGGCTTTTTGTAGCGGCGGTCTCTGACCGCCGAATCTTAGTTCTCAAGGACTTCCGGCGCTCCCCGGCGTGCCGGGGCAGGCGCCAAGCGCCGCTACAGCAATTTGACCCACTCCCCCCGGTTTGGCTGCTGCGGGAGCATCTGGACACCCCGCATCTCCCCGGGACTTCCGGTTTCGGCGGGCTATCGGGCAACGGCGCGAGCCGGAACCCCAGGCACAGGGTCTCGGTCTACGCCAGCTTGCGCATGACACGCGGCGTGAGCCACCAGACGAGCCGCCCGGGGGACTTGGGAGGGAACTCGCTGAATCTAAGCAGGCAGCAGCCACCCTTCTTGAACGTCAGATTGGCGTGGCGGCCCGCGCCCATCAGCCTGGCCGCCAGATCGGAGAGGTCGGGTTCGTGACCCACCACCATTACCCGCCGGCGGTTCGCCTGTTTGGCCAGATACGAAATCAGCGCTTCGGCCGACCCGCCCGGAGCCAGGGCGTCGCACAAGTCCATTGGCACCCTCGTTTCCAGTTCTCCGCTCACCAGTCCGGCCGTCTCCACAGCGCGGACGAGGGGGCTGGAAACAATCCAGTCCAAGTCGAGCCCCAGACGGACCAGCCCCTTGGCGATGAGCCGGGTCTTGTTCTTACCTTCCGGCGTCAGTGGGCGTTTCGCGTCGTCGGCGTAGCCGGGGGTGCCTCGGTCAACGGCAATGCCGTGGCGCATGATGAAGAGCTCGTATTCCCTTGCTGATGCCACCCGGCTTGTAGACCTTGGTTCAGGCGTCATGGTTCATGCTCACGCGGAAACTGGAAACTCGAAATTCGAAAATCGAAACTGGGAAATCGACAAACGGAACCGGCAACTGACCACTGACTACAGACCACTGACGGCTTCTTCCCACAACGCTTCGAACTCTTGGCGGTAGGCTTCGAGGAGTTGAGGCTCGTCGAGGATCAAAAGGTTTTCGAAATTCTGCTCCTCAGATTCCAACGTCCAGTTGTAGCTTCCCGTCAACGCCAATCGATCGTCGAGGATTGCGAATTTGTGGTGCATCTTGGAGCCATTCCCCCGCCGGCCCAAGGAGAGTCGAAAGGGAAACCGGCTTCCTTCCAGCAGCTCGCGTGTAATTCGGCTCTCCTGGTACTTGTTTCGGTCGAGCACGACGCGGACACGCAGGCCGCGTTTTCCTGCTGACTCGAGTGTGGCGACAAGGCGAGGATGGTTCAAGCGGTATAGCGCCGCGTCCACGGAGCGGCTGGCGTGGTAGATCAGACGCTCAATAGCCTCCATCACGGACCCTGCCCGCGTCAGAATCAATTCACTGCTCATAGCTCGGGATAATGAAGGCCGATTGTAGTTTGAGTCCGCGGGTGTTTCAAGCGCCGATCGCATGACCCTCGAAAGCGCCTCGCAGGGCTATTCTGTTCGTCCCAGCACGTAGTAGCAGCGCCCCTCCGGGGCCTCCCCGGCCCTCAGGAAGTCTTTCACACGGTAACCAGCGGCGAGGTAGCGGATGAGGAGCTTTCTTGTTTCGAACCGCCAACGCCGCGCCAGGGCTAGATCTCGTGCGCGCATCAAGTCGGTGTTTGCAGGGATCTCGACAAGCAATCGCCGCTCCCTTAAGCCAAGTCGAATTCGCCGGTTCTCAAGAAGGCCCTGGGGGTTCAGCGCTGTGGGGTTCACCCGAGCCCACGGAGGAAGGGCTGATGACGGCGGGCGCTCGCCTAGGCGGCGTTCAACCACGCGCGAAGCGATGTGCCAGTTCACCACAAAGCGGTCACTCGGCAACCCTTTCTCAATGGCGCTGGGGAATCGGCCGTAGAGGTCGGCAACGTACTCTTCGACGCGCGCGCCGAGACGGGCAAGGTTCAACGCCGCGTTGCGGCTTTGCAGCGGATCGAACGTCCAGCAAATCGATTTCAGCCCCTGGGCGAGCGCCAGGTACCGGTGCGCGAGCTTCATCCGCAAGCCCAGGCCAAGGTTGCGATAGGCCCGCCGGACGGCCATGATGTGCGACCAATGAATCAGTCGCCCATGACGACGGGCAAGAAAAGCATACAAGCACCCCGCCATCTTCCCGTTCACTGAAGCGCCAAGAACCACTCCGCCGTATTTCTGGGTCACCGCCAGAACCTCACTCCCCACGCCCACGTTACCCCAGACGGCTTTTTGGATGCGCTCACACTCGCGGAACTCATCGAGCCTGTCGAGAGGGCGAACCGCGATTCGAAGCATGGACGATTCCGTGGACTTTCAGCGGGCTGCGGGAGGGTACGATATCACTCTTGGCAGGGTCAGGAAAGGAGCGGGCCGGGATATTGATTCAGCCGACGCCTGTTGAAGGTCCATAGAGGTCGGCGTGGGAGTCCGGCGCAACCGATGGAGCGCAAAGTGCGGTCCGGTTTCAATGACGCCATCGGCTCTCTTCTTCGGCCCTCTGGATGCGCCGGTCGTAGGTTTTGCGCTTCTGGGGGTCGCTCACGGCTCTAAAGGCGTCAACAATCTCCCTGAACTTGGATCCCTCCACGCCGGGAGTCAGGTCCGGGTGATATTTCTTGACAAGCCGTCGGAAGGCACTCTTGATTTCGGCGTCGGAGGCACCGCGGCTCACGCCCAAGACTTCGTAGTAGGTGTAAGGAGGCACGGATCTAAGCCATCCCTTTCAAGAATCAACATCTCGACGCAACTGCGATTCGCCGCAACCAGAATCAGAAGCCGCCGGCGAATTTGCACATCCTGCTCTTCGGGTGCCTCCCGCACCCGAATGATATTTCAGTCGCCGGTTTGCTTCAAGCTCAAAGCGAAGGATTCCCCCAAAATTTTTGAGCGGCTGAGTATTTCCTGAGAGGCCGGGCGTGAAATCGAGTGATGTTGTCGCTGCGCAAGCCCCAGGCCGCCCCGGCGGTCACCGCAATCGTTTCCAGACTTGCTGAAAGAGGGTGATGGAGCCGGGAGCGAACCCGGCGTAGTGGTTGTTGAAATAGCCATAGACGCGGGTGCGGCGCGCCAGGAGTTTTCGAATCTCGGGGATCCAGATTTCCATCTCGCGTTCCCGGTTGACGAGGACGCGGTCCCAGTGTTTGGTCTTTTCCTCGATGCCTTTGCGGTCGCCCAGCCAGCGGATGTAGGTGAAATCGGCGGTCACCAGATCGAACTTGTCGGCCAATTGGCTGATGGGAGTCATCCACGGGTGGTCAATCAGCGCCAGAGCGATCTTCTTCTTGCGCAGCATGTCCAGGAGGCGCGGGCCCATCCAGTTCTTGTTTCGTAACTCCACCGCGAAGGAGTATCCCGACGGCAGCCTGGCAAGGAAGGGTTCCAGCCGGGCAAGGAAATCGTCAGCCTTGGCGAAAGCCTGCTTGTTGAAGTAGGGAAACTGGAAGAGCAGGGGACCGAGTTTATCCCCCAACAGGTCCATCACACCCAGGAATTCCCTGAGCTCGGCGGAGCAATCCTCCAGAACCTTATCGTGGGTGATGGTTCGCGGCACCTTGGCGGCGAATACGAAGCCGGGAGGCGTACGGTCGCGCCAGTTCTTGACCATGGAGGCGGAAGGCGTACGATAAAACGTTGCATCGACCTCCACCGTATCAAAATGCTTCGCATGCTCGGAGAGGTAGCCGGCGGCGGCCGTTCCCGGCGGGTAGAAGACGCCCACCCAGTCTTCGCTCGACCAGCTCGAGGTGCCCAGGTGAAGGTCGGGAATGGCGGTGGTGGTCAAGAGTCGAAAGTCGAAAGCCGAATTTCAAGAGTCCAGGGTCGAGAGTTGAGAGTCGAAAGTCAAAGGGCCAAAACCAGAGCAATAGGCTGCTGAGGCCGGAAAATGGAGCACTGTGAACTGACCACTGACTGCTGACAACTGTCATTCTCCGCACATGCCGCGACGCGGAGCGCCGCAGGCGCCGCACGGGCCGGGCTCCGGGCCCGTTGCTTTCAATGAGCTTCCGGCCACGGCAAAGATCGAGAGCAGTTTTTCCACATTCCCGCTCTCACAAGCCTTGCAGGTAGCCGGGGCGGTGGGGGAAGGAACGATCCTTTCGAACTTCGCCCCGCAGTCCCGGCATTGGTACTCAAAGATGGGCATTCCCCTTCTCCCCGTCCGAATATAACGGAACCGGCGGGGAGTTTCAACCACCCCCCGGGGGCGGAGAGGGTAAAGGCGCGGTTGCCGTTGCAGCCGCATTTTTTCTGGCTATTATCAAGGTAGGATTCCGAAAATGGCTTGACAGTTTCGTTTTTGTTGCATACAGTGTCCGTCAGCCATCGTGTTTAGGACCTCGCAAATCATACTTCAGGAGAGGAGCAGCAAATGGCGAAGGTGATGACCAAATCCCAAGTGGTGTCTTATCTGGCGGACAAAGCGGGAATCCAGAAGAAGGCCGCGGTCAGCGTCCTGGAGAACCTTACGGCTCTGGCCACCAAAGAATGCAAGGGCAGCGGGCAGTTTGTAATTCCGGGCCTGGGGAAGGCCGTAAAGGCAAACCGAAAGGCGCGCATGGGGCGCAACCCTCAAACCGGCGAACCGATCAAGATCCCGGCCAAGACCGTTGTGAAGTTCCGTTTGGCGAAGGCGTTCAAGGACGCCATCGTCCCCTCCAAGAAAAGGTAGATTCCTCGTGGCGAGCGGCGGGCTCAAATCCTGGGCCCGCCTTGCTCGGGGAGGAATCTGTCTACTCACCCGCCTGCCTCCTCGTGAGGCTTTTCTATGCTGACATTACCGCAGCGCAGGTAGACGTGCGAAATCCATCCGGCCGCATCGAGCGTGGGTGCTAAAACCCTCGATCCGCCTTGAAGCGATTTCAGCCCGTCGGACCGGCGCCCTGACGGCCCGACGAAACTACGGCTCTGTGGGGCTGCGCGTCTCAATCGCATCGCCAGCCACCGCAATCGGGTAGTGGGTCAGTTTGAGTCTGGAACTAGGGGCGATCTCCCTTGGGCAAACCATCTTCCGAGAAGGGCGTTACACGGAGAAGTGGGAGGCAACGAAACACGACGAACCCCTGAGCCCGCGTGTAACGCCAGTAAGGCAAGGCCTCTTAGTGCAAAGCCGGCTTCTCATCCCCTGTTCTTCTTGCCCTTGACCGCCGGGCCAACGTGGCTGGCGCGTGAATTTCCTATCCTAAATTCACTGCGTTGACTTGCGGACATCCGCGCCGTATGCTGGTGTCATCTACAGATAGCCCGCATCCCACGGTGAGGCCCGCACTGCATGCTCGGCCAGACCGTCTCACACTACCGCATCCTGGAGAAGCTCGGCAGTGGCGGCATGGGTGTGGTCTACGAAGCTGAGGACCTAACCCTAGGACGCCACGTCGCCATCAAGTTCCTGCCCGAGCAACTGGCTGCCGACCGTCAGGCCTTGGAGCGTTTCCAGCGCGAAGCCCGCGCCGCTTCGGCCCTCAACCACCCGAACATCTGCACGATTCACGAGATTGGAGAGCGCGAGGGGCAGCGCTTCATCGTGATGGAGCTGTTCAAGGGTGAAACGCTCAAGCACCATACCGCTGCGAGGCCACTTAAGATTGAGGAAGTGCTCGCTCTCGCCATTCAGATTGCTGACGCTCTGGATGCAGCACACGCGGAAGGAATCGTTCATCGGGACATCAAACCGGTGAACATCTTCGTGACCACGCGCGGCCAGGTCAAGATTCTCGACTTCGGGCTAGCAAAGCTGGCACCGGCGGGACGGCGCGTAGCAGAAGCTGTAGGAGTTTCGGCTTTGCCGACCGCAGCGGAGGAGCATCTGACCAGCCCAGGCGTGGCGATGGGCACTGTGGCCTACATGTCGCCCGAACAGGCGCGCGGCGAAGAACTCGACACGCGCACCGACCTCTTTAGCTTCGGCGCGGTGCTCTATGAGATGGTGACCGGACGGCCAGCCTTCTCCGGCGAAACCACGGCGGTCATCTTCGATGCGATTCTGAATCGCGCGCCAACCCCGCCCGTGCGCTTGAATCCTGAGTTGCCCCAGGAGCTGGAGCGAATTATCAACAAGGCCCTGGAGAAGGATCGCGAGATTCGGTACCAGCACGCGGCGGACTTGCGCGCCGACCTCAAGGGCCTGAAGCGCGACACCAGCTCAGGCCGGCAGTCGGCTGTGGGCTCTGTAGCCTCAACCGCACCGGGGGTGGCTGCGCAGCCATCTGCCGCCCCGTCCTCGAGCGCCGCTATCCTTCTCGGCGAGGCCAAACGGCACAGATTTGCGGTGGGCCTGTTTATCGGCTTCTTCGTACTGTTGCTCGGGGGGCTTGGCTATAGCCTTTACAGGCTGAGCGTGCGGAAGAGCGAATTAAACCTCCAGAACATGCAGATCGTCCGGCTCACGCAGAGCGGCAAGGCGACGGATGTGGCAGTTTCTCCCGACGGGCAATACGTGGTCTACGTACTCCGAGAAGGCGAAATGCAGAGTCTGAATGTGCGCCAGGTAGCCACCGGTAGCGACGTCCAAATCCTGCCGCCGGATGTAGTCAATTTCGCTGGGCTGACTTTCTCCCCGGACGGAAACTACATGTATTTCGTCCGCTCTTTCAAGCAAACCCTTCTCTACAACGACCTCTTCGTGATCCCCGTACTGGGTGGTACACCACGCCAGTTGGTACGCGATATTGATGCCCCCATCAGCTTCTCCCCTGACGGCAGGCAATTCGCTTTTGTCAGGGGAGTTCCTGAAAAGAATGAAGCCAACCTCCTGGTGGCTCAGGTGGACGGGAGCGGAGAACGGCTGCTGGCCAGACTCCCGGCAGTTGTCATGACGGGGTACTTTTTCGGGCCCGCCTGGTCACCGGACGGAAAAACAATTGCTATCACGACCACGGAGGTCACAAGCGGCGTGCGGGCCGTGGTCTCGGCCATTGCGGTCTCCGACGGAACGCGGCGCGAAATCTACTCGAGCCCGAACCCGGTGGGGCAGGCTCGCTGGCTGGCGGACGGAAGCGGCCTTCTGACTGTAATATCCGATCCCTCCCAGGGATTCCGTGGACAGCTCTGGTACATCTCCTTTCCCGGCGGAGAAGCCCGCCGTTTCACGAACGATTTGATGGACTACCAAAGTTACTCTCTTGACTTGACGCGGGATCGCAAGACGCTGGTCACCATCGAGGGCAGGAGGGCTTCCGACCTCTGGGTGGCGCCCGCAGGCGATGCCTCACGCGCCCGCCAGATCACCTCGGGAGGCGCGGCAGTGTCCAGACTCTCCTGGATGCCCAACGGTGGCATCGTTTATCAGAATTGGAACGGAGAACTATTCGCCGTGCGGCCGGATGGCAGCAACCAAACGTTGCTGACCCCGAACGAACGTAACAATTACTTGCCCGCAGCCTGCGGGGACGGGCGCTTCGTTGTCTTTCAGTCCTACAGGAATGAGAAGATCAACGTGTGGAGGATGGACGCGGACGGTTCCAATCCGACGCAGTTGACGAACGAAGGCCTTGCTGGCTTTCCGACATGTTCCCCAGATGGCAAATGGGTAGTGTATGCCCGGGTCAATGACATGAGCGTGTGGAGAGTACCTATTCAGGGTGGCACGCCAACGCAGTTGAAAATCCAACAGCGGAGCAGCCCCCTAGCCCAAGTCTCTCCAGACGGCAAGCTGCTCGCTTATACAGCCTGGGGAGCTACGGTGTCGAGCCCTAATGTCCTAACCGTGGTTCCTTTCGATGGTGGGGAGCCTGTGTATAGGTTCGATCTCCCCGCCAGTGCGTCAGGGTTTCGATGGGCGCCAGAGGGGAAAGTACTGGACTACTTCTTGACCCGCGGTGGCGTTTCTAACATCTGGCGTCAGCCGCTTGCAGGAGGCCCGCCAAAGCAGATCACCAATTTCAAATCAGAGCAGATCTTCTGGTTTGACTGGTCGCGCGACGGTAAGCAGCTCGCCCTCGCCCGCGGCACCACCTCTCACGATGTGATCCTAATCAGTAATTTTCAGTAGGCTATCCTTTGCAGTCATCGATCCCCCGCCAAATCTATGACACCGCGCGTTAGCTTGCCTCCAGAGGCCACCTAAGATGCGCCTGAAAGGTAGGTCCCGATGGTGGGCCAGACAGTCTCACACGACCGCATAGAGGAGAGGCTTAGTGGTGACGGCTTGGTTGTCGTCTGCAGGGCCGGGGACTTATAGCTGGAGGATTAGTTGATGGTAGCGTCCTGCTCTGGTCGTCCCACTTGAAACGCGTATTCAGCTATCAGCTCATGGTTGGCTACATGAGCACCCGGTGCTTGACCCGCATTGAGGGCAGTCCTTCCAACCATCCATCTGTGGTGGGGAATGAAAGATGCGCTTCGATAAGAGTGAGCACGGCGGCGCATGGACCACTTAGGCCACTTGGCCGTGCAGTCGGCTTCTCGGAAACTGAGGCGATCTATCGAGCCAGCTTTTTCTCTCCCAAGCGTACTCAGCCAAACTGACTCACTAGTGTCGCGTTACCGAAATAGGTGACACACGACGGCCGAACCTGTCATGCTGAGCGTAGTCCGTCAACTGACGGACGCAGCGAAGCATCTCGTCTGGATTGACTGCCTTCAAAAGCAGATCCTTCGTCCGTCGGCTGACGGACTCAGGATGACAGCCACTACACTGTTTCACTTTCTTTTGTAACGCGACACTAGCGGCCATCGAGCGGGCTTGTTTAGCGGCTCCCAGCGGGCTAGACTTGGCGGCGATTTTCCCGATTTCCTCGCCTCGCGTTTCACCCTCACGCCGACCCGAAGGTCGTTTTCGCCGCGTCCGATTCGAAGCAACGAAGAACGGAGGTATCCAATGTCCGCCAGCATGAAGCTCGACCTTTATAAAATGCATAAATCCGAATACGTGACCCCCAAGAAGCCTGTGCTCGTGAGCGTCAAACCCGCTCAATACCTCTCCATCGACGGCAAGGGGGAGCCGGGCGGTGAAGTCTTCCAGAGAATGATCATGGCGCTCTACGGGGTCGCGTACACGGTGAAGATGACCAAGAAATTCGCCGGTCAGGACTACAAGGTCTGCCAGCTCGAAGGCCTCTGGTGGGGGAGCGGAAAGGGAACGGACTTCTTCAAGAGCCCTCCCAAGACTTGGAACTGGAAACTGCTGATTCGCGTGCCGGAGTTCATCAAAGCGAAGGAGGTCCAGGACGCCCTCAAAAAGCTGAAGGAGAAGGGAAGAGGCGCGGGGGCCGAGAAGGTGAAGCTCGAGAGGATTCAGGAAGGGCAATGCGTTCAGATGCTCCACGTCGGCCCGTACGATAGGGAGCAGGGAACCATCGCCCAAATGATGGATTTCGTGGGAGAGAAGGGTCTCGCTTGCCACGGGCGCCATCACGAGATTTACCTGTCCGACCCGCGGCGCGTCCCGGCAAGCCGTTTGCGGACCATTCTTCGCCACCCGGTGCGTTGACGCAGCCTCGCCGCACTTTGCAGACTGGCGATTGTCGCCGAGTTTTGTATAATGCCAGACCACTTGCGGGCTTTAGCCGCCGAAACGAAAGCGATTCAAACGAGGCTGGGTTACGTTGGCTGGCCTCGCCGCAAGGCAACGCCATCAGTCCGTCGCGAGGCCGGCGAATGCATCCCACTCTGGTCCTCCTGATCGCCATTGCCATCATCTTTCTCCTGATCATCCGGCTGCACGTGAATGCCTTCATCGCGCTGATTACGGCGGCGCTGGCGGTGGGCATTCTCTCGCCGCGCGTGAAGTTGGCCGCCGCCATGCCGGAGACGGCGCGCATTTTTGGGGAGACAGCCGGGAAAATCGGGATCGTCATCGCCCTGGCAGCCGTCGTCGGACAGTGCCTGATGGAGAGCGGCGCCGCCGACAAAATCACGCGGCGGATCGTGGCGCTGCTCGGGGAGCGATATTCCTCCCTCTCGCTTGTGGGCAGCGGCTTTATTCTTTCCATTCCGGTATTCTTCGACACCGTGTTCTATCTGCTCGTGCCGTTGGCGCGAGCCATGCGCGTGCGGACGGGCAAAAACTATCTCCTCTACGTGATGTCCATTTGCGCCGGCGCGGCGGTGAGTCACTCGCTGGTGCCGCCCACACCGGGACCCATCGCCATGGCAGCCACCCTCCATTTGGACCTGGGAATCGTCATCCTGGTGGGAATCATGGTGGGCATTCCCGCTTCGCTCAGCGGATGGGCGTTCGCGCTCTATATGGACCGCAGGCTACACGTGGAGCTGCGGGAGGCGCCCGGCCTGCGCATGGAGGAGTTGGAGGAACTCGCGCACAAGCCGGAGAGCGAGCTGCCGGGTTTCTGGTTTTCCGTCATGCCGATTCTGCTCCCCGTCCTTTTCATCACTTCGAACACCGTGGTCAGCTCCGTCGCCAAGGAAAGCGCCGTGGCTCCGTTTACGGCGTTTATCGGGAACCCGAATTTTGCGCTGCTGGTTTCAACCGCGATTGCGCTCTATCTGCTGGCGAGACAAAAGCACTACTCGCTGGCGCAACTGGCGAAGCCGGTGGAGACCGCCCTCGCCAGCGGCGGACTGATTATCCTCATCACTGCCGCCGGAGGAGCTTTTGGCGGAATGCTGGTGCTCGCGGGTGTGGGTGACGCGCTGCACGGGCTCTCCCAGCGGCTGGGGCTGCCCATGCTCCTGCTGGCCTTTCTACTGGCGGTTCTTTTCAAAGTGGCGCAAGGCTCGGGGACGGTGGCCATCATCACCGCCGCCACCATCATGAGCCCCCTGGTTCAGGCCTCGACCTTGCCCTATCACACCGTTTACATTGCCATGGCCATCGGCGCCGGTTCCAAGGTGGGCTCGTGGATGAACGACAGCGGCTTCTGGGTGGTCAAGCAGATGTCCGGGCTGACGGAAGTGGAAACCCTGAAAACCTGGACGCCGCTGCTCGTGATCATGGGGTGCGTGGGATTCACGGTGACGGTCTTGGCGAGCTGGATCTTCCCGAT
>DATKYV010000306.1:0-11834 GCA_035528275.1 Terriglobia bacterium
TCGCGTCCTTCGATAAGTTCTTGAGCGTTTCGGCGATGTTCACGAAACCTTTCCCGTCGGGCCGCCGCGCCCCGGCGAGAATCTCGCCGGTGCGCCAATCACGGATATCGCCCACGGAATTCAGCACAATCAGCGCGCCGACAACCACGTCGCCCACCCGCAGGCTCGCTGTCCCTAGTCCGCCTTTCATGCCTCCGTAACCGTGATTGAGAAGCATCTTGCCCACCGTCCCGCCCGCGCCCACGCCGACGTTCCCTTCTTCCACCGGAGCCGTCGAAGCCGCCAGGCAAGCCTTGTAGGCGGCTTCCGCGTCGGGGCGGATGTGTGGGTTGCCGCCTATCTCCAGGTCGGCGATCACCGCGCCCACGGTGATGGGAATGGGGACGTCTGGCGTCCCCCAGTTGTAGCCGATCTTCCGCTCCTCCATGAACCGCACCAGGCCCGCCATAGCGGACAGTCCCAAGATGCTTCCGCCGGTCAGGAGCATGGCGTGAATGTTCGTGACCGGGCTGACGGGCTTGAGCAGGACGCCGAGATACGATCCGGGTGCGGAGCCGTCGTAGTCCACCGCCGCGGTGGCCTCACCATCGAAAAGAATCGCCGTGCAACCCGTCGGCCGGCGCGTATCCGTATAATGGCCGACATGGATGCCCGGCACGTCGGTGATCGAGCCACGCCGCTCTTCGTCCGCCATGGGGTGAGCGCTCGACCGAGCCGCAAGCGGCGCCGCAAAACCCGCCCCCACCGCTCCCAGTACTGCATGGTTGAATTCCCGCCGATTAACTCGCGACATGGATTGCCTCCTGCCTGCTCGCGGGGTTTTTCGCGGAAGGCCCATCGGATCGTCGTAGGCCGGCGCGAAGTCAGTTAGTCTGCGGCAGGCGGGGCTAAATCGACGGCCCGCCTGAAGGAAGGTCAAGTTCTAGTGCCGTTCCAACTATTTCGGTCCGTCAGCTGACGGATGAGGAGCGACTTCGAGGATTTTGCCCCGGCCCGTTCCCAAAGCGAAGCGCCGGGGCGGGCCGAGACCTTGCTCTGTCCGTCAGCTGACGGACAGAGCGGGCGGATTAAGTTGGAACGGCACTAGCGGAGGCCGGGACGACGTGGCGGATAGATGACAACCTCCCTACAGCGCCAGGAGGTACATGATCCAGCCGAGAAGCAGAGCGATGCCTATAAATGCGCCGAAGACCTTGGCGCCGTAAATGGCGCGCTCGCGAGGCGTGTCCTTGCTGAGAACGCCAAAGACCACCGCCACCAGGAAGGCGAAGATAAGCATCGCGGCGAAGTGAGAGAGGGCCATCGTTCTATTTACTCATCGGATCAATGGGTCATTGAATCATTGAAGAAAACCGTTCGCGTGCGCTGCGTTTCTTTATGCCGGATCAGCCCCCCATTCGTTCGTTCATTTCGAAAACCGCTCAATGGAGCAATGAACGAATGAATCAATGAAAAAATCCCTCAGTTCTTCCGCCCTAGAGCGATATCGTACGCGTCGAAGATCGTCAGGGCGTTGAGCATTCCCGCCGCCACCAGATAGGCTGTGCCATAGTCGGCGCTCGCAAAAAAACCGTTTCCGCCCGAATAACCGAAAAACATGGCAGCGGGCATCGCCACGCCCACGCACATTTCTCCGAAGAAGCCGAGGGTCTGCAAGAACGAACTGGAATGCATACTGAAAAACTGGCCCTGCATAGCCAGCCCCAGCAGAAACATGCAGAGGATGGACCCAAACAGAATCAGCGCGCGTCCCTTGCGTCCCAAAAGGAAGTGCCCGCAGCCCGGGATCAGCCAGGCGGCGATGCAAATACGGATCAGCCGCCCGACGTCCGCCTGCAGCTCGACGCCGGCCTTTTCTTCGACTTCTTCGACGGCTTTCTTTTCCATGGGCAGTCTGTTGGGCGAGCACACCGCAGCCACGCGTACGCAAGGGCCGCAGCCATCGCCACAAACCAATCAAGCTAGCACACCTTAATGCGCTCCGGCAAGAATGGGGACGACGGCGTTCTGGATTTCCCCCGTCACGCGCGCGTCGTGCTCCTCGACGTAGACGTTCACCTCGCTGCGCACACCGAACTCCGGAAGATAGATTCCCGGCTCGACCGAGAAACACGTTGCAGGGATGATTCGCCGATCGTCGCGCGTCTCAAAGTCATCCATGTTGGCGCCCGTGCCATGAACGTCTTCACCGATGGAGTGTCCCGTGCGGTGGACGAAATAGTCTCCGTAGCCATGCTGGGTGATGACCCCGCGCGCCGCGTCGTCGACCTGATAGCCCCGCAGCGGCCGGCCCTCGCGCATGGCGCGCTGGACGAGGTCCACCGCCGCGTCGCGCGCCTCGCGTACCACGTCGAATACTTGCGTGAAGTTTTCCGGCACCTGCTCTCCCACAAATCCCGTCCAGGTGATGTCGAAATAGACGGCGCCCGGCTTCTTGACCTTCGCCCAGACGTCCATGAGGACGAAGTCGCCGGTACGGATGGGCCGCGAAGACTCTCGCGCGGGCGAGTAGTGCGGGTCCGCGCTGTTCTCGTTGACGGAGACGTTGGGCGGATCGTCGGTCTCCAGGCCGTGGACACCGAAGAGACGCGCGATTTCCTGCTGGACATCGTACTCTCCGACAGGTTTGCCGTCGCGCACGGCGCGGCGAATGATCTCAAAGCCGGCGCGGATGATGGCGTGCACGGACTTCCCCGCCTCGAGGTGCATGGCAAGGGCTTCCGGCGACCACCGGGACTCGAAAAGCTGGATCAGGTCAGCCGACGAAACGACATCGACGCCGAAGCTCTTGACGAGTTCAATGGTTCCCGCATCCACCAAGCCCACGTAGGGAATATCGTTGAGCGGCGAGTACTGCATTGCCACAGCTTTCTTCCCCGCCAGAATCTTTTTCAATTGCCCACGTTGTTCGCTCCACGATGAATACACCAGCTTGGCGCCAGGCAAGCCCTCAAGATTTCCGCTTTCGATGCGATGCACGAGTTTCACAGGCTCGCCCGCGGCGGGAACCAGGTAGTACCACCGGCGCGTGCACATCTTCGGCGCAACCTTGAGAATTCGATAGGCGATCGCGTCGCGATGGTGATGGTCATAGAAGAGCCAGCCATCGAGCTTTGCATCGCGCAGGGCGGATTGAATGGCGGTGAGATCCATGTCCAGGTCCTCGTTGGGGGATATGTTTTGGCGGCTTCAGCCGCTGTCGAAGGGCACCACTTTAGTCGTGCCGCAAAGGGTGCCCAAGACACCTTCCGGGGCTTTCGCCCCTGGAGAAGGGCACGACTTCAGTCGTGCCGTAAACCACCCAAAAGTCTCTCCGGCGCTTTAGCGCCTGAGATGCTCGGACGCCGCATCCAATTCTATGCCGGGAAATACCGAGGAAAAACGATACTCATCGGACCGCGCCGCCAACCCTCGCTTGACCGGGTTTTCCCTGATGTAGTTCCTGTGGCTGTCAAAATCCCGCACGTCCTTGACGATATGGTCTGTGAAACCACGCTGCCAGATTTCGCCCTTGAATTCCAACTCTCTCCCGGCACGGAATGAAAAGCCTCCTTTCACAAGTTGAATCGCGCGCTCGATTGTCAGAGCGCGTCGCAGCGTAATCAGCAAATGAAAATGATCCGGCATCAAGACAAAGTCGTGCAAGAGGTACTGCCCTTCCTGCCGGTAGTGGTCTACGACTTCAATGAAGAGCGTGGCCATCCTTTCGGAGCGAAAGATTTGACGACGTTCCCAGGCGGACGAGGTTACGAAAAACGTTCCTGGCGATTCACGGGCACGAGCTGGCTTGGCCATGTCATTCGCACAGGGGCTAAAGCCCCAGGATTATGGTCGCGCTTGACGGCACGGCTGAAGCCGTGCCCTTCGCCGCTGTGGCTAAAGCCCCCAACACGACGTGATCACAGAGATTCGAAATGCAAAACTTCACAGCCGACGATGGGGACACTTCTCGCAGTTCATCCCGCCTTGAAGAACGGCCTCCACTGTTCTTCGCGCGGCAGTCTTCATCCGATCCTGAAGAACAGCCTCAACTGCGCATTGGATGGCCGCGCGCTTTGATCCTCACGTTGCCTCTTCCCTTCCCTTCGTCTCCTCCGGCTTGAAAACCCTGTCGTAGATCACCAACAACACCGCACCGACGATCCCGACACCCGTCACAACCCACCACATTTGCTGCGGCTGGTGCCGAACGTCGCCAAAGTAATGGAGCAGATAGCCGCCCAGCGGACCGGCAATGAAATATCCGATGGCGATGGGAAGAAAAGCGTAGCCCATGTACAGTCCCTCCTGGCCGGAGGGAGCGAGCCGCGAAACGTATTCATAGTAACGCGACACCTTGGTGATCTCACCCAGGGCCACCACCACGAGCGCCGCGACCAATCCGATGGTGGATGGATAAACGGCCAGAAACAACCAGCCAAGACTGGAGATGAGAAGCCCCAGCGTCATCGCCGAAAACGCCCGAATTCGCCGGGTCAAATAGCTGACCAAAATCTGGAAGCAGATGACCGTGAGCGCGTCAACGGAAAGCAGCAGGTCGACGGGGGCATTCGGGTCCACATAGCCGCGGATGAAAAGCGGCGCGGAAATGAATTCCTGCCAAAAAACCACATAGAAGCTCGAAATGATGACCAGAAACAGGACGAATCGGAAATTGCCCAGCACCACGAACATGTTCTTGACCGCCACGACGACGCTCGCCACGGGTTTCTCGCCCGTTTGCCTGGGCTCGCGGAAGAAAACGAGCGTCACCAGGAACATCGAGAAAACACTCAGAGCGGACACGCGAAAGACGTTCTCCATCCCCAATCCCAACGGCTTTCGGACCAGCCAGGCGACCACCGGCCCCAGCGTGGCGCCGACATTCACAATGGTGTAGTAGATCGAGTAGCCGATGGAACGAACATTCTCCGCGGACGCCCGCGCGGTGGTGCCCGCCACGCACGGCTTCACCACCGCAGGTCCCAGCGCCGGAACCATCAGGATGGCCAGCACCAGCCACTTGTCGCCGAGAGCGTTTCGAGCAGCCTGCATCCACGGAGCGGAGAGCGATCCGAGAAGGAAATAGCCGACCGTCATCACCAGGTACGCAAACATCAGCGCCCGGCGGAAACCGAAGCGATCAGCGAGCGTTCCACCCAGCACCGGCAGGAACCACACCACAAACCCGAAGATCCCAATCATCCAGCCGGTGAGTTCCTTGGAGAAGTGCAGTTGCTCGCTGAGATAGATCGCGAGAACCGCGCTCGCCCCGTAGTAAGCCAATCGTTCGAAGAGTTCCGTAATGTTGGCCACCCAGAAGGGGCGCTCGAACCCTCTGCGGATTTCCACGTAGCGCTCATGCAAGCTCAAAGTGGTCTCTCCGTGGTTCCCTCTGCCGCCAGCGCCTTGAGCTGCACGGTGCGCGCGACGCTTGCACCCAGCGGAGCGAGGATAATCAGAACCAAGAACCCGGCATGAAGCATCGTCAGCTAGTCTTTCCCTGCTGCGAGCAGCAGGACGACAACAACCACCACGATCAAGCCGATGGCGATCATGGGGATTCACTTCCCTTTCGCGGCCAACCGTTTCAGGCGCGCGACGGTTTCTTCCGGCGAATGCCCCGTGATGCGCAAAAGTTTTCGCCGGGCCTTTGCGCCCGACAATATCGCCACGCACGCCTGAGGCAGGCGCAAGGCGCGCGCCAGGAATTGAACGCACGCGTCGTTCGCCTGCCCCTCCGTGGCTGGCGCGTGCAGTTCCAGACGAAGCTCATCATTGGCGCCGAGCTTCAACCTTTCGTGGGTAGCCCGAGGCTTGACGTTCAGCCAGAATGTGATGCTGGCGCCTTCGATGCGAAATTCGGGCATGGTTAAAGAAAAGCTGTCAGCTCTCAGCTTTCAGCGGTCAACAGCCAGATCTGAGATCTCCATTCTGTCAAATCTCTCGTTGAAGGCCTGTTTTGCCTTTTCCCTTTTGCCTTTTGCCTTTTGCCTTTTGATTTTCCCTGCTCTGCTTTCTGCCTCTTGCCTTCTGCTTTCCGCCTTCTGCCTACTGCCTTTCATGCAGCGGGCCGTGGTCCAAAGATGGCCGTTCCCACCCGGACCATCGTCGCGCCTTCTTCGATGGCCACTTCAAAATCATGACTCATTCCCATCGAGAGCTCCTGCATGGAGACGTTTGGCAAGTTGGCGGAATCAATCGCCTTCGCCAACTCCCGCAGGTGTCGAAATAACGGTCGCGCCTGCTCCGGGTCGTCGAAAAAGGGCGGCAAGACCATCAGCCCGCGCAGCTCCAGCGTCGGGAGTTGGCTCACCTGCTCGGCGATGGCATGAACTTCTTCTTCGCGTACACCCGCCTTGGTCTCTTCCCCGCCCAGATTCACTTCCAGAAGCACGGGCAGCCGCTCTCCGCTGCCTAAGACCGAGTGCTCCAACCGCTCGGCCAGCCGGAACGAATCCAGAGCATGAAACCAGTGGAATAGCTCGCGCGCCGGCTTGGCCTTGTTGGTCTGGAGGTGCCCCACCAAGTGCCAAGTCACGGTCAAATCGGAAAGCGCCGGGCGCTTGGCCTTGGCCTCTTGCACGCGGTTCTCGCCGAAATCGCGCAGCCCGGCCTCGTAAGCCTCGCGAATGCGCTCCGCCGAAACGGTCTTGGAGATGGCGATCAGCCGCACGTCCTCAGGGCGGCGGCCCGCGCGGCGGCACGCGGCGACGATTCGCTCTTGAACGCGCGCGATGTTGTCACTGATTTTCGTTGTCACGCACTCCGCCTGCGCAGAACTGGCCATTCTATCATCCGGCGGGCGGAAGAATGGCCCCTTGTTCGATTTGAAACCGTAGTGTTACGATGCGTAGCTTGATTGTCCGTTGTCAGTTGTCCGTGGTCCCTGGTCATCCTTGTAAAGCCTGGGCTTCGGCAGAGGATTAAGGACAACGGACCAAGGACATCCCGACATTGAAAATCCGCGGAATGTTCATCACGGTCGAGGGCATTGACGGCACAGGAAAGAGCACGCAACTGCGCTTGCTCGTCCGTCACCTGCGCGCCCAAGGGATCCGAGTCCGCGCCACGCGCGAGCCGGGGGGCACGAAGCTGGGCGATCAGATTCGCCGCACACTGCTCTCTTCCCGTACCGTGAAGCTCGCCCCGCTGGCCGAGCTGGCGCTCATTTACGCGGCGCGTGCGCAACACTTGGAGGAGGTCGTCAGGCCGGCGCTGGCGCGAGGGGAGATTGTCGTCAGCGACCGTTTCAACGACGCCTCTTTCGCCTATCAGGGCTACGGCCGGAAGCTGGGGACGCCGGTGGTCCGCGCCCTCGACCGCGTCATTTGCGGGCGCACGCAACCCGACCTGACGCTGCTGCTCGACCTTTCCGCGAACCGGGCGCTGGGTCGAGCCCGAGGCCGCGAGTTCCGCCGCAACTCCGCCCGCAGCCGTTTTGAGTCTGAGAGCCAGAAATTCCACGAGCGCGTCCGTGCGGGTTACCGCGCCATCGCGCGATGCGAGCCGCAGCGAATGAAATTGATAAAGGCCGACCGGTCCGTGGCCGAAGTCCAGGCGGAAGTCCGCAGCGCGGTCGATGCCTTTCTTGCTCGACGAAAATCGGCCGGCCGCGCTGGGAAATAGAACTGGATTGCTGGGCGCCGCCTTGACCTGTGTCTTTCCCGCCCAGCCCCGAGTTCGCGGTCCCCGATCCCTAGCATCATGGGCTTTGAGACGTTCCTGGGGAATCCGAAAGCCGTGAAAGCGCTGCGCGACATGCTGACGAGTGGCCGCGTGCCGGGTGCGCTGTTGTTTTCCGGTCCCGAGGGCGTGGGCAAGAAGACGCTGGCGCTGATGATGGCCAAGGCTCTGATCTGCGAGCGGCAGCCCCAGGGCAGCGCCGATTTCTGCGCTGAGTGCCAGCGGTGCCGGAAAAGCGAGGAGATGCTCGCCGCGGCGCGTGAAGATCTGGGCCGCCGCCGCGAGATCAAGGACGCGGCGAAGCGCGTCGAAGGGCTCATCTACTTCGACCTTCAGCTCATCGAGCCCATCACCCGCTACATCCTCACCGAACAGATTCGCCAACTGCGCAGTGTCGCTTACACGCACCCCTTCGAATTCCCCCGCCGGGTATTCGTGATTGACGCGGCGCAGGTCATCCACTGGCAGGCCGCCGACTTGTTGCTCAAGGTTTTGGAAGAACCTCCCGAGACCACCACGTTCATGCTGGTCTGCCCCAACGCCTACGAGCTGCGGTCCACCATCCGCTCGCGCTGCCAGCGCATTCAATTCGAGCCGGTCGAGGAGGCGATCATCACCCGTCTCCTGGAAGAAGAAGCGCGCGTTCCCAAGGCGCAGCGAGCGCTCGCAGCTCGCGTGGCGGCGGGGAGCGTGGCCAAGGCGAAGACCTTCGATGCCGCGGAATTCCAGAAACTCCGCCAGCCCTGGCTCAATTTCCTCGACGCCGTCGCCGGAAAATCTCGCCTCCCGGCAGCCGAGCCCGACTGGGCGGCTCTTTTTGAATCCACCAAGGCGCTCTCCCAGAACCGCGAGGACTTCGACCAAACCCTCACGGTGGGATACGACCTCCTGCGAGACCTGGAGCAGGTGCTCGAAAATGAAGCAGGTGCGGACGTCATCAACGTGGATTTGCGCGCCCGACTGAGTGCCTGGGCCAAGCGGCTGGGCTTCCAGGGGATCGAACTGCTCAAGAGCGGCCTGGACCAGGCTTATCGCCTGCAGACGCGGAATGTGAACCAGCAGGTTGGCTTGGACGATCTGGCCATCGAGGTCCTGACCCGCGTGCCCGCATCTCCGCAAGCCAAAGGGTAAAGAAGGCCCTGCCGAATCGCGACCACAGGCCGCACCATCAGGCGATGGATCGCGCCGAGCGAGGCCCAAACTCTCCGCCGAAACCGTCCCGCAAAGCATCGAAAAACCGTGGCCGCAAATCAACTTTTCAGCATCCAAGAAATATAGGCCGCCCGAGCACGCGAAAAAGTGTCGAGGCGGGAACGAGGTCGGCAGGCAGGCGGCAGTTTGGGTTTCTGACGGAAATCAGATTGCGGTGCGCGGGCCGGTGTGATAGACTGCCGCGCAGTAGCAGGCATTCCTTTCGCCCGGCATTTATTAGGCCAGAAGCCGAGTCGCCTAAATCGACTGCAATCGCTGTGGGTGCCTCTATAGCGAATTTTTCTCGGGCGAGGTTTGAACGTCGCGCCCCGTCAGCTGACGGACACAAGGAGTAAGGAAAGTGAACCGAAAACTGATCCGACCAACTTTATCCGAAATCCAGGACCAGATGGGGGGACGCCCCGTCCGGAAAAAACCGGCGCCACCCGAGCAGACGAACGCCGAAAACTTTTATTACATCAAGCAGATGCAGGCTCGAACTCCCATGGTCGTTGTGCTGGACCGTGGAGAAATCATCCGCGGCGTCATCGAGTGGTACGACAAGAACTGTATCAAGGTGCATCGCGGAAACGAGCCCAATCTCCTGATCATGAAGTCGGCGGTCCGGTTCATGTATAAAGACCCGGAAGCCAGCAACGGGGGAAACGGGAACCTCTATCCCCAGGGCGACGCCGAATAAGTTGGTGCTCCCTGAATCAACCCCATGCACGGCTGAGGGTAATCGTCGGACGACCCGGCAGGCATCGCTTGCACCGACCTGGTTTTTCAACACGCGGCGGAAGCTTGACAAGATTCCGCCGCGCTTCTTACTATGGACCAAGGCCGCGGCCTGGAAAGGAGGAGGTGGTCTATGTCAGCCTCACCCCCATCCATCCGCACACTTCCCACGGAAAACCGAACCCTCATCAGCAAGATAATCGGCGCCGGCCCCAGTAACGCCCGGCGAGCATTTCGGGCCGCGCCATTTCTGCTGGCCGCTCTATTGATCTGCGGCCCCAGCATCACGGCGCAGGGCCCGCAGCAGGAAGAACCGATGGGCCGAATTCCCGTGCCCAGTAAGAAGACCATGGGCGGGGCCCACCGCGCATTCAGCGGCAAGATCGAAACGCTCGACCTGAAGCGCAAGGTCCTCATTGTCGGCACCGTGGAGGGCGGCGCGACGGAGATCTTCCCGATCAAGAAAGGGATTTCGGTCTCGGGCGCCAAGGGCAAGAAGTTGAAGATCGAGGAGCTCTCGCCCGGAACCAACGTCATCGTCTACTACGATTTCCGGGACGGCCGGCGCACGGTGAACGAAATTATGGTCCTGGCGGTCGAGCCGCTCAAAGAGGAGAAGAAGGATTCGCCTCCGTCCTCGTAGATCGCCACCGCGACCCGGAGCAGGCTTTCCGCCAAACTCATGAAGATCGGCATCACCTGTTACCCCACCTACGGCGGGAGCGGCGTCGTCGCCACCGAGCTGGGACTGGAGTTGGCGGGGCGCGGCCACGAAATTCACTTCATCAGCTATGCCGTACCGGTGCGCATGGACTCGGCGCGCGAGCGCCTTCACTTCCACGAAGTGGAGATGCTCAATTACCCTCTCTTCGACCATCCCCCTTACACCCTGGCGCTGGCCACGCAGATGTACAACGTGGCCGTCAACGAATCCCTCGACCTGCTGCACGTCCACTACGCCATTCCCCATTCCGTCAGCGCCTACCTGGCGCGCGCCATGCTGGGGGGCCGGCTGCCCTTCGTCACCACCCTGCACGGCACCGACATCACGCTGGTGGGAACTGACCGCTCGTATCTTCCCATCACCCGCTTCTCCATCGAGCAGAGCGACGCGGTGACGGCCATCTCCGAATACCTGCGCGGCGTGACGCTCCAGGAGTTTGGCGTTAAACGGCCCATCGAGGTGATTCCCAACTTCGTCAACTGCGATGTGTTCCATCCGGCGGGCAGCGTCTCGCGGCGCGAGGAATTCGCCGCGCAGGGCGAAAAAGTTCTCGTCCACCTCTCCAATTTCCGGCCGGTCAAGCGCGTGACGGACGTCGTGGAGATTTTTGAGCTCGTCCGCCGCGAGCTTCCCTCCAAGCTGCTGATGATCGGCGACGGGCCGGAACGCACCACGGCGGAGTGGATGGTCCGCGAAAAAGGCTTGATGCGCGACGTCATCTTCCTGGGCAAGCAGAATCAGGTCCACGAGCTGCTGAACTGCGCCGACGTGCTCCTGCTGCCCAGCGATCTCGAGTCGTTCGGACTGGCGGCGCTGGAAGCCATGGCGTGCGGCGTCCCGGTAGTGTGCTCGCGCGTCGGCGGCGTGCCGGAGGTTGTCGAGGACGGCGTCCAGGGGTACCTGGTGCCTACCCGCGACGTGAAGACCATGGCCGCGCGGGCTCTCGATATCCTCGCCTCCCCCGAACGGCGTGCGCAGATGGGCAAGGCCGCCCGCAAGCGCGCCCAAGACAAGTACTGCGCCACCAAAATCATCCCCCAATACGAAGAGCTCTACCAACGCGTCCTGGCTGAGAAGTAGCTGCGCGGTTAGCCTTTGTTAGTCCCCTTGCTTGGATTCGGGCGTTCCATTACCACGACTCCATCGCCAGTGCGTTGTGTTGGCTCGGGCAAAGAGATTCCTTCGATTTTTTGAGGCCGCCCCTGTGTTTTCATACACCTAGCGGCTTTGCTTTTGCGTTTTCGCGCATTTGGGCGCTGAATGTTGATGCTCGCCCGCCTGCCCGGCAGGGCTCGATTCTCCCGTCTCGTGCCTCCAACTTTCGGCCCTGGTTCCTTCAGATCTCAGCTCCCAACCCACCAATCAGGGTTTCTGCCTTCTGCCTTCTGCCTTCTGCCTTCTGCCTTCTGCCTTCTGCCTTCTGCCTTCTGCCTTCTGCCTTCTGCCTTCTGCCTTCTGCCTTCTGCCTTCTGCCTTCTGCTTACCGCCTTTCAATAGGTTGTCCCGTCAAGCTCAG
>DATKYV010000307.1:0-17882 GCA_035528275.1 Terriglobia bacterium
AGGTACTCTCACAGTCCGCATCTGCATGGCAACACTCTACCTCAGAGTGTCACCCATCATTCTGGACGAGTACAGCCCCTTCCGGGGCCGCTTGGTGGCCTTTTGCCGCAGGCTATGGTAGAAATAAACTCCAGGGCACGCGACTCTCTGTTTCGAGCAGGAAACCGCCCCGGGCGATTCTCTCAGCGCCAGCGGAAACTAGACTATGCAAGCCGTCAGTAAGCACGTTTTGCCGAACGGCCTCACGATCGTGACCGAGGCCATGCCCTCCATGCGTTCCATCTCCGTGGGGATCTGGCTGCTCACGGGCTCCCGCCACGAGCGCGCGGAGGAGAACGGCATCACCCATTTCCTCGAGCACATGGTCTTCAAAGGGACCAAGACCCGCACGGCGGAAGAGATCGCGCGTTCCGCCGATTCCATCGGCGGCCACCTCGATGCCTTCACAGCAAAGGAATGCACCTGCTTTTCCATCAAAGTCCTCGACGAACATCTGCCGCGCGCCTTCGAAATCCTCTCCGACCTAGTGAAGAATCCGCTCTTTCAGCCCGACGACATTGGCAAGGAGCGGCAGGTGATCGAGGAAGAGATCAAGATGGTGAAAGACACGCCCGACGACCTGGTTCATGAGCTCTTCACGCAAGCCTACTGGCGCGGACATCCTCTGGCCCGGCCGATTCTCGGTACGCGGCAGACGGTGGGCCGGTTCGATCGCCCGCGCTTGAGCGACTATTTCCGCAGCCACTACACGCCCGGCAATATGATCTTCGCCGCGGCGGGGCACGTGGATCACCGCGAGGTCGTGAATCTGGTCCGACGTGAGTTTGCCGCCTCGCCCTCCGGCCCACCCCGCAAACGCAGCCCAGTTCCGGTCCCCCGTCCGCATCTCAAGCGCAGGTCCAGGGAGGACTTGGAGCAGGCGCACATTTGCCTGGGCGCCCCAGCCTATCCGCAGACGCACAAAAAGCGATTCGCCTGCTACATCCTGAATACGGTCCTGGGTGGGGGAATCAGCTCGCGCCTGTTTCAGAACATTCGCGAGAAGCGCGGGCTGGCCTATGCGGTCTTCTCCTCTCTGAATGCGTTCCGGGACGCGGGCTGCTTGAGCGTATATGCCGGCACGGCCGCGCAGAGCACTCGCGAGGTGGTCCGACTGATCGTGGAAGAGTTACGACGAATGAAGGCGAGTCCGCTCACCAACGAGGAACTTCAGCGCGCCAAAGACTACTTGAAGGGCAGCTTGATGCTGAGCCTGGAATCCACAAGCAGCCGCATGGCCAACCTGGCGCGGCAGGAGATGTTTTTCGGACGTTACATCTCGCTGGATGAAATCGCCGCCGGCATAGACGGCGTCACCGCCCGGGACGTCTTGGGGGTGGCACGCAACATCTTTTCGACGGACCAGATTGCCCTGACCGTCCTCAGCCCGCCCGACGGTCGCAAGATCGCAAGGTCGGACTTGGCGTGCTAATCATCCGGGGCTTGCCAGGGGAGCTCATTGGCCAAGTGCCGCAGGCGAGGTCGTAAAGCGAACGCCCAAGCGGACGTCAGACGCGCATTGCCGGAGAATCAGGTTTCCGGGCGAAGACATTGGCCCCGTGGACGCCATATCGCCGCGCCGTCTTTTCCTTGGAAGTGTTCCTGAAACAATCGAAGCGTTCAACTCCTCGAACTTCCTCGAGCCCCAGGAGCCTCAGCACGTCGATGAGCTCCGCCTCCGGCAGAGCGCCGGCGATTCAGCCAGTCCAGAGGTCGATATTCCGGCGTGCATCTTCGCCGAGTTCCTCATCGATGACGATATCCGCCAATTGCAGGCGGCCGCCCGGCTTGAGCACGCGCACAATCTCGACGAACGCCGGCTGCTTCTCGGGAACGAGGTTCAGCACGCCGTTCGAAATCACAACATCGACACTTGAGTCTTCAACCGGGAGAGAGGTAGCGTCCCCTTTGCGGACCTCGACGTGGGGCGGGCCGGCCGCAGCCGCCGAAGCGCGCGCCCGCTCGATCATCGCATCCGTCATGTCCACGCCGATGGCCTTGCCCTTCGAACCGACCCGGCGAGCGGCGACCAGCAGATCCATCCCCGCGCCACACCCGATGTCCAGCACGGTCTCACCCGCACGGACCGGGCCGATGCTGTGAGGGTTGCCGACCCCGGCAAACGCCGACGTGGTCTCCGGGGGGAGGGCCGCCAATTCCCCGGCGTCATCGCCCAGAAATTCGGCCGCGTACGCCGGCCCGCGGTGAAAATGGAATTCCCCGCCGGGCGCAACGACGACCCTTGAGTACAAACCGGAAACTTCCGACCGCAAAAACTTCGTGTCGAGGTCGACCGGGCAAGAGATGGCCATTTCCCTCCTCCTCCCAAAGCAGATTTCTTTGTTCAGGTCGCCCTTCATTTGATTATACAACCTCGATGACTCGCGATGTTGGCAACGGCACCTTGGAGCTGCTGCCGTTCCAACTATTTCCAAGAACTTCGGTGAGCAGCAACTTCACCTGTTTAGCTGAGAATTTGGGAGGCGAGGCTTGACCCATCAAGTTGGAACGGCACTGGTACTTCCGTGCCATTGAAGCAGGCGGCGGAGGTGAAAGAAGATCATCTGTGGTGTGACCCAAGCTCGATCGCTGGAGGATTTGGGGGAAGGACGACCACGATGACGGAAACTCAAACCATTGCGGAAAAGGCCGTGGAGCCCTGCCGGAGTTGCGGGTCGGTAAGGTTCAATCCGATGTGCCCCGAGTGCCGGGAGATCCTCGAAGAGAGCCTATTGCTTGGAGTGGAGTCTGAGCCCGCCCGCCCGTAGAGCGAATCCCTTCTCTCTCCCTCGCAGTCACAGGTCCCGCCCCCCGCGAGACGGCAGGGTGGCAAACCACAATCGCCCTTTGCGAGGGTAACCTTCCGGCAGGAAGCTCCGCTCGGTCCGACCTCACGAAGCGTACCGACGAATATAAATGCGATAAGAGAATTCCCTGGATTCCCAATCGGGTCCACGCCCCGAAGCAGCCAGCATGTTCCTAGTTCATGAGCTTCAGTCCCGCCTCACTGTACCGGGCAGGATTCGCTTCCCGAACCCACACCACTTGGCAGTACCCGAGCGGCGAAAAGCCTCGGCTGGTAAGCACGTAAACAATCTGTCCTTCAGACAGCGGGGCGGCGGTGCGTACCCTGAGCCCTTTCTCCGAATGGTCCACCGTCGAGGCACTTCGCTCGAATTCCTGGCCTCGATCCTTCAACAGCAGAGTGATGGGAAACCTCTCCGTCTTGCGTCTGGATCGGCGTTCAATGTTTCCGGCGTCTGGCGCCACCGGCAACCTCCCTATGTCGATTTGTCCTCATCTCAATTTAGCAGAAAGGGCCATTGCCAAGCTACCCTTATCTTTCGGAGAATCTGCCCTTGGCCCGCGACCGCGCTGCACCATGCCACGGGGTGGACTTAACGGGCGAATCTGATAGTCTTCCGTAGACGCATGTCTTGTAGAATTCGGTGGAGAAGCAGGAAAGCTCTTCAGCCGACGTGGAGAATGAAATGAGGGCCCAATACCTGGTTTCGTGCATTGTTATTCTCTTGATGTCATCCTTCACGCCGCCCCGTGCGCTGGCGGCCGGCGAGGAAGGGAATTCCGGTATCAAGAAGTACGACTCGAACTGGGAATCCCTGAAGCACTACCAAGTACCGGAGTGGTTCAAGGACGCCAAGTTCGGAATCTTCATCCATTGGGGCGTGTACGCCGTGCCCGCCGCGGGCAACGAATGGTATCCGCGCAACATGTACCTTAAAGACGAACCCATGTATCAACACCACCGGGAAACCTGGGGCGAACAATCGAAATTCGGATACAAGGATTTCATTCCCCTGTTCAAGGCTGAGAAGTGGGACCCGCAGGGCTGGGCGGAATTGTTCAAGAAGGCGGGAGCGGAATTCGTGGTGCCGGTGGCTGAGCACCACGACGGCTTTGCCCTGTACGCCTCCAGCCACACCCGCTGGAACTCCGCCGAGATGGGACCGAAGAGAGATGTGGTAGGCGAGCTGTCCAAGGCCGTCCGAGCGCAGGGCATGAAATTCGGAGCTTCTTCTCATTACGCCCATAACTGGAACTACTACCCCCACAGCGAAGAGTTTGACACCAGCGACCCCAAATTCTTCGGCCTCTACGGCAAGCCGCACGCGCCGGGCGCTCCGGCGAGTGAGGAGTTCCTCGAGACCTGGTACGCGCGCGTCAAGGAAATCATCGACAATTATCAGCCGGACGTTCTCTGGTTCGATTTCGGCTTCAACCGGCCGGAGTTTGAACCCTATCGCCAGAAGATCGGCGCCTACTATTACAACAAGGGATTGGAATGGAATAAGGGGGTGGTCCTGCAATACAAGAAGGAAGCATTCCCTTACGGAACGGCGGTGCTGGATATCGAGCGCGGCAAGCTGGACCAAATCCGGCCGATGGTGTGGCAAACGGATACTTCCGTGAGCTGGGAGTCCTGGGGATACATCGAGAACGACCGGTTCAAGACCGCCGATTCACTGGTGGACGACCTGGTGGATATCGTCAGCAAGAACGGCGTCCTCTTGCTCAACGTGGGGCCGCGCGCCGACGGGACCATTCCGGATGAAGCCGCGAACATCCTGCTGGGAATCGGTAGGTGGCTGGAAGTGAACGGCGAGGCGATTTACGGCACGCGCCCCTGGCACACCTACGGCGAAGGGCCCACAACAATCCATGCGGACAGTTTCGGCGAAAGCAAGTCCCAACCTTTCACGGCCAAGGACATTCGGTTCACAACCAAAGGAAACATCCTCTACGCCATCTGCCTGGACTGGCCCGGCGAGGAAGTGAACGTTGCCTCGCTGAGCACGAAAACCTTCCTTGGCTCGCAGGAAATATCCGACATTTCTCTACTCGGCTCGCAGGAGAACTTGACCTGGTCGCGCGACGAGAACGGATTGAAGATCAAGCTCCCCGCCCAAAAGCCCGGCGACTACGCCTACGTTTTGAAGATCGTCCTCGAGGGCGAAGTGCTGGGAACCGTCAAGTAGCTCGTCAGCCGGGTGATGAATTCAGGCCACGACTTCTCGATTACCTCCGCCTGGCGTATAATCCATGCAATCGGCGCAGGACCAGCCGTGCCTGCGCATGGGTCGGAAAGGGATCCCTCGTTGAGCGTTCGCGTCGCGGTGCTGGGCAGCGGGAGTCGAGGCAACTCGACGATGGTGGCGACCGAAAAGACTCGCCTGCTCGTCGATGCCGGCTTCAGCAAGAAAGAGACCTACGAGCGCCTGGCCGCGGTGGGGGAAAAATGCCACGGATTCGACGCCCTGGTCATCTCCCACGAGCACAGCGACCACGTCCGGAGCCTGGGCGCGCTCGCATTCGACCTCAAAATCCCCGTCTATATTAACGCCGCCACGCGCGACGCCATTCGTTGTGACCGCCGTTTGAAAGCTTTTGAGTTTTTCTCCGCCGGGCAGAAGTTCACGATCGGCGATATCGATATCACACCCTTCAGCGTTCCTCACGACGCGGTCGATCCCGTCGCCTTCACACTGGAAGCGGAAGGAATCCGCATCGGCCTGGTCACCGATCTCGGCTACATTCCCGAGCTCGTGAAGCAGCACGTCCGCGGCTGCCACTGCCTGATCTTCGAATCGAACCACGACTTGGAGATGCTCAAGGTGGGGCCGTACCCGTGGTACGTGAAGCAGCGCGTAATGAGCCGCCAGGGACACCTCTCGAACCGGGCGACGGCGGAATTCCTCACTGGAGATTTCGACGGCGCGGCCCAGGTGCTCGTCCTCGCTCACCTGAGCGAGAACAACAACCATCCGGAAATCGCCCGCCTGAGCGCCCTCGACGCTCTGGCGGAGCGCAGCTCCCGCAGCAACGGAGTGGAGTTGCACCTCGCCAGCCAGTCGGAACCCACGCGGGTTTTTCGATTCTGATCCGCAGATTGCACAGATTGCGCAGATGACCCAAACGATCATGGCGAAAGAACAGCGCGATCCAAGAACCTACGCCGTCATCGGGGCGGCCATGGAAGTGCACCGCGAACTGGGTTGTGGATTCCTTGAAGCTGTCTATCAAGAAGCGCTCGCAATCGAGTTGTCCGCCCGTGAGCTTCCTTTTCAAAGGGAGGTCGAGTTGCCGATTGTCTATAAGCGCAGGCGCTTGGCGACGTCCTATCGAGCGGATTTTGTTTGTTTCGATTCAATCATCGTCGAGCTCAAAGCGCTCTCCGCGCTCACCGGAGGCGAGGACGCTCAGGTCTTGAATTATTTGAAGGCCACGGGGTACGAAGTTGGGTTACTCTTGAACTTCGGCGCAAAATCATTAGAGTATCGCCGGCTTGTTTTTTCAAAATCTGTGAAATCTGCGCAATCTGCGGACAATCCATGATTCCTCGATACACCCGCCCGGAAATGGGCCGAATCTGGAGTGACGACAACAAGTTCCGCCGATGGCTGGACGTGGAAATCGCCACGGCGGAAGCGGAAGCCGAAATCGGGATGATCCCCAAGAGCGCGGCGAGAGCCATCCGCCGCAAGGGCAAGTTTTCCGTCAAGCGCATTCTGGAGATCGAGAAGAAGGTGAAGCACGACGTCATCGCCTTCACCACCGACGTCGCGAAGAACGTGGGCCGCGAGGCGCGCTACCTGCACTTCGGCCTGACGTCGAACGACGTTGTCGACACCGCGCAGGCGCTGCAAATCCGCGAGGCCTCCGAGCTGTTGCTCGCCGGGCTGCGCCGCCTGGGCGGGGTTTTGAAAAAGCGCGCCCTCGAATTTCGACACACGCCGATGATGGGCCGCACGCACGGCATCCACGCCGAGCCCATTACCTTCGGCCTGAAACTCGCCATCTGGTACGAAGAAAACCGGCGGAATACGGAGCGGCTGGCCTTCGCCGCCGAGCAGATGCGGGTGGGAAAAATTTCCGGAGCGGTCGGCACTTACTCGCATTCCAGCCCGCGTCTGGAGAAGAAGATCTGCGCCCGGCTCGGCCTGCGCCCCGCGCCCGTTTCCTCGCAGGTGATTCAGCGCGACCGGCACGCGTTCTACTTCTCCACGCTGGCGGTGATCGCCGCCTCGCTCGAGAAGATCGCGCTGGAAGTCCGCGGCCTGCAGCGCACCGAAGTGCGCGAGGTGGAGGAGTATTTTTCGCCGGGGCAGAAAGGCTCCTCGGCGATGCCCCACAAGCGCAATCCGGTGACCGCCGAGCAAATCTGCGGACTGGCGCGCGTGGTGCGGTCGAATGCCCAGGCGGCGCTCGAAAACGTGGCGCTCTGGCACGAGCGCGACATCTCACACTCCTCGGTGGAGCGCGTTATCCTGCCGGATTCGACCATTCTCCTCGACTATCTGCTCGATAAGACCGCCCGGCTTGTCGAAACCCTGTTCGTCTATCCTGAACGCATGCACGAGAACATGGGCCTGCTCAAGGGGCTGGTATTCTCCGGACAATTGCTGCTCGACGTTGCCGCCAACGGCGCGTCGCGCGAAGACGCGTACGCTTGGGTGCAGCGCAACGCCATGCGCGTGTGGGTGACGCACGAAGATTTCCAGTCGCTCGTCGAACGCGATCCGGATATCCGCCGCTTTCTTTCCACCGCGAAAATCGCCCGCGCCTTTTCCATCGACCGCTACCTGAAACACGTGGACGCGATCTTCCGGCGGGTGTTTGCGCACTAGGGGCGACCGATGCGTACCTACCATAGTGAGTGACCCATGAGGGCAATCCTAGTCCGGATAGGCATTGACCAAGCTTCAAAGTCGGGAGGCTGGAACGGTCCCGTCGATCCATCATCCCGAAAATTTGTGTATGTCCCGATCACAAACATTGACGGAAGACGTCATCCCCCCGGTTGGAAAAGGACATATCGCGAAGCAGTTCCGGCGCTTAACGATTTCAGTGAAAAGTTTGGAGTCAAAGAGCTGGTGATTCCAAGCCACTTGCGATGGAAGGCGATGCACCTTGACCCCGACTTTGAGGCGCTGACGTACGGTGACGATGGAAAGAAGCGAGGTTCGAAAATCAAAGGGCTATCGAAGGGCGACCTTCTCGTTTTCTACGCTGGGCTGAGGCCGATTGGGAGCAGCAGGAGACTCATTTACGCAATAGTGGGACTTTATACAGTCGACTGCGTGGTCCCCGCAGAGGATGTGCCCACCCGCCGTCGCCGCGAGAATGCGCACACGCGATGGAGTGTCATCGATTCAAATCACATCGTCGTACGCGCCTCTTCCAGGCGTTCGGGTAGATTGACCCGCTGCCTTCCAATCGGCGAGTGGCGCAGCAAAGCCTACCGCGTGAAGCCGGGCATCTTACAGGCATGGGGCGGCCTGAGGGTAAAGAACGGATACATTCAACGTAGCGCAAGACCGCCCGAGTTCCGGCACCCCCGTACGTTTCTGAGGTGGTTTGAAAAACAGAACGCTAAGTTCCTGCGAAGAAACAACTGACGTGGGCTGGTGCTAATCGTCTGACCTTTGTGGCTTTAGAGGCCGAGTAGGCGAACGCGCTTCCAAAAGGCATCCCGCATCTTTCGGTCAAGAGAACACTGGTCTTTCGCCTGGTTAATCCATCCGCGAGAAGCCCTGCACGAAAATTAGCCCGCCAACCTCAATTACCTCCACCGGGATGGGACCCCCTCCTGCGGGTATCTCAAAGGCACAGTAAGGGCACTGGACGGCGACGACTCTACCGTTCTCCAGGATTCCGCGATACGGCACGGTACCGCTGGAAAGTGTGCTTCCGCACTTCTGGCAGTGAAAATCATCGCAAAGCACCCCAAGAGTCATGTTCGGGTTCGCGCACGGTGCCGATAGCAAATCGATATCCTTCTTCCTCAGTATCATCCTTGTTCTATCCTGCGACGCCGACTAGAGGATCACACACGTGATTTGGTCGGCGCCATTCACCCCCAATCCCGTGGTGCCTTTCTTCGCCAAAGGTCACAGCCGATTGATGACGCTCGCCAGGTACCCCGCTCCAAACCCGTTATCAATATTCACCACGCACACGTTAGGCGAGCAGGAATTGAGCATGCCCAGCAGCGCCGCCAAGCCGTGGAAACTCGCGCCGTAGCCGACGCTGGTGGGCACGGCGATCACCGGGACGCCGACCAGCCCCGCCACCACGCTGGGCAGCGCGCCTTCCATCCCCGCCGCACAGATGATGACCCGTGCGTCATGCAGGTGACGGCTCTCGCCGAGCAGCCGGTGGATGCCTGCCACACCCACGTCGTATAGCGACTGGACGCGGTTGCCCATGGTCTCAGCGGTCACCAGCGCTTCTTCCGCCACCGGCATGTCGGAGGTTCCGGCCGACACCACCAGCACTTTGCCTTTGCCGCGCACTTTGCGGTCGCGACGAATGCTGATGGCGCCCGAGCGCGCGTGGTATTCAGCCCGCTTGTCGAGCGCGCGCACCAGCTCAAACAAGCCCTCGTCTCCGCGCGTGATGAGGATGTTGTGCCGGTTGGCGAGCATGCCGCGCACCACACCCACCACCTGCTCGGGAGCTTTGCCGCGCGCGAAGATCACTTCCGGAAACCCCTGGCGCAGCAAGCGATGATGGTCGATCTTGGCGTAGCCCAGATCCTCGTAGGGCATCGTGCGCAAGCGGTCCACAGCGTCCTCGACGCTCAACTTTCCGCGCCGCACTTCTCTCAGCAGCTTGGTGATTTCTTCAGCGGTCAATTCAGCCCTCGTCGCGGTTCCAGGTAGGGGAGGGCCTTTACGGTGCTCCCGCAAGAAGGTTCAAGACGGGAGGGCCGTAAAGGCCCTCCCCTACCAATGCCAGATACGAAGTATATCAGGGAGTCGGCCGCTCCACAGCATCCGGTAGCGTAACTTCTTCTGTGTAAATTGGGGTTTGAAGAAGGAAAGGGGGTGTACTTATTCGGGAGCGGAGAAACTCACCGAAGGAGGTACACCCTGATGCGAGAACTGGAAATCCTCGACGCAGGACATCTTAAGCTGAGTTGGGAAGAGAGGAAAGGGTTCTTTGAAGAGGAGCTGGGCGAGCGGGTGCGGGGAGAAGTGAAGCGACTGTTGGAAGAGGCTTTGGAGGCAGAGCGGACGGACTGGTTAGGGGTGGGGCGATACGTCCGGGACGAGGCAGGGCGGCGGGACTATCGCAACGGGTATTACCGGCGGGACCTGGGGACGCGGCTGGGGCTGCTGTGCGGGCTGCGGGTGCCTCGGAGTCGAGGCAGATATCCGAGCCAGTTGTTGGACCGTTATCAGCGGCGGCAGGAGTCGGTGAACGAGCTGGTGCGAGAGGCGTTTCTGCGCGGCATCTCGACACGCCAAGTGGGGGAAGTGCTGGAGCCGGTGCTGGGGGAAGCGTACTCGGCGCAGACGGTGTCGCGCATCGCGCAGGGCTTGGACCAGGCGGTGGCGAGGTATCATCGTCGGCGCTTGCGCGATGAGTACGTTTATCTCTTCTTAGATGGGGTGGTGTTGAAGGTGCGAGATGGGCGAGGAAAAGTGCGGCGACGGGTGGTGCTGGTGGCTTACGGGATCACCGCCGCGGGGCGCCGGGAAGTCCTGGCCTACCGGCTGATGTGGGGGGAAAGCGAAGAAGGTTGGACCGCCTTCTTGCAGGATCTCTACCTGCGCGGCCTGCAAGGCCGGCAACTGCGGTTGATCATCACCGACGGCTCGACGGGCCTGCGGGCGGCCTTGGCGCTGGTCTGGCCGGCAGTCCTCCCGCAGCGTTGCTGGGCGCACAAGTTACGCAACCTCGCCGACAAGGTGCCCAAGAAGGAGGGCTCCTGCGTGCGAGAGGCGGCGGCGATCTATGGGGCCGCGAGCCGTCCCCAGGCCGAGCGCGCCTTTCGGCAGTGGAAGGCCAAGTGGGAGCCGCTTCGCCCCCGCGCCGTGGCCTCGGTGGAGCGTGACTTGGACGAACTGCTCAACTTCTTCGCGGTTCCCGAGGCGCACTGGCGAAAGGTGCGGACCACCAATGTCATTGAGCGATGTTTCCGGGAAGTCCGGCGCCGAACTCGACCCATGTCCAGCTTCACCAATCCGTCCAGCTGCGACCGGATCGTCTTCGGCGTCATCAGCCACTTGAACCGCTCCTGGGAAAGAAAACCCTTGTACCAATTTACACAAAATGCTTGACGGTACCCAGCATCCGGTTTCCTTGACTTCGCTGCGAGCGGCGACTAACATCGCGCTCCATGCCGCGCCAAGGTGAGGGGCTTCGAGGCAAATTCGCAAAGAAAACTCTGGTGCTGGGCGTCACCGGGGCAAGCGGCGCGATCTTCGCGCGGCGCACGCTGCAAATGCTCGAGGCGGACTCGCGCGTCGGCAAGATTCACCTGGTGATTTCCGGTAGCGGGTTGAAGGTGCTGCGGGAAGAGCTCGACCTCGATGTTTCGAAGAGCAACGCCATCCCCAGGCTGCTCGCCGGGCGGCCCGCGCCGAAGACCAAGTACCTGCTCGATTCCGACGTTGGCGCCAGCATCGCCAGCGGCTCGTATCGTGTGGACGGCATGGTGGTGATTCCCTGCTCCACCGGGTGCCTCGCGCAAGTCGCCAACGGCATTTCCTCCACGCTCATCGAACGCGCCGCAGACGTCTGCCTGAAGGAGGGCCGCAGACTCATCCTCGCCATCCGCGACACGCCCTTCAGCCGCGTGCACCTCGAAAACATGCTGCGCGCGCAGGCCGCCGGCGCCGACATCTTCCCCATCATCCCCAGCTTCTATCATCGTCCTCGGAGTCTCGACGATCTCGTCACCCAGTTCTGCTGCCGTGTCCTGGCGCACCTGGACCTTGAACAGGCAAAGCAGTTTCGTTGGCGGGGAAAAATCGGGTGATTGAGTGATCGGGTGATGGAGCCATTGAACCATTGCTTCATTGAATCATTGGCTCAATGGAGGGCTGTCCGTAGGCGCTTGTCAGATTTCCACCGTGCTCGGCAATGGACCACGGACGGTCTTTCAAATGACCCGATTCACGCCATGAGCGACGTTACCATCAGGGGAATTATCGTGATTCTCGCGCTGGCGGGGCTTGCCAACGCCTTCTACTTCACGCTCGCTTATTACGGCCGCGTAAAGAAATCGCGCTGGGTGCCGGAGATTCTCTGCGCGCCCGAGGGCTCAAGCTGCGTCACCGTCCTGCAAACGTCTTACGCCAGAGTCTTCGGCGTGCCCAACACGTTGCCGGGAATCGCCTATTACCTGCTTCTTCTTGGCTGGGTGGTGGCAGGAAATTCGTTCGCCCTCCCCTGGTTCCTCCGGCTGCTGATTGGCGCCGGCGCGTGCACGGTGATTCTGGGCATATATCTGATGTACGCCCTGCGATTCAAACTTCACACTCCCTGCCCGCTCTGCTACACGGCGCACGCCATCAACACTCTGCTCCTCGTCTTATTGGTCCTGGAGGCGATATAATAGAAGCTCTGATCCAAAGCCCTCGCAGATTACCTTCGCATTCCTTCGAGGAACCCATGAAGAACATACGGATCTCTCTTCCGCTCCTGATCGCTTCGCTTTTTCTGCCCGCGTTGCTCGTTGCCCAGGAACTCAAGCCTCTCGAGCTCCCTAAGCCGCAGATGTCGGGCGGAATGCCGTTGATGGAGGCGCTCAAGGCGCGCCGTTCGACTCGCACGTTCAAGCCCGACCCGCTCCCCGCGCCGGTGCTTTCCAATCTGCTCTGGGCGGCGTTTGGGATCAACCGGCCGGAGTCCGGCAAGCGCACCGCGCCCTCGGCGATGAACTGGCAAGAGAACGATATCTACGTCTTCCTCGCCGGCGGAGTTTACGTCTACGACGCGAAGGCGCACCGGCTGAATCCGCTGCTTGCCGGAGACTTCCGCGCTTCAACAGGCACGCAGGATTTTGTGAAGGACGCTCCCCTGAACCTCGTCTATGTGGCCGATCTCGCCAAAACCGGCAACGCAAGCCCCGACGATCGGAACCTCTACACCGCCGTCGATGCCGGCTTGATCGTCCAGAACGTGTATCTCTTCTGTGCGTCGGAAGGACTGGCGACCGTCGTGCGGGGCAGCGTGGACCGCCCGGCTCTGGCGAAGATATTGAAGCTGCGTCCCGATCAGCGAATCATCGTGGCGCAAACGGTCGGAGACCCGGGGAATTAGGCGCCCTCGCTCCAAGGCTTGATCGTCGACGCCGAGCTCTTTTGTGGGATGGCCGTGCCCCTCGGGCTTGCTTGATGCTTTCGGCTCGGGCAAGATGGGAAGACCGTATGGGCGATTCGGTGAACAGCGCAGCGTCAAGTGGCCTGCTCGGCAAGCTGCGGACCACGCTCGAGATGATCAAGTTCGAGCACTCGGTCTTTGCGCTGCCCTTCGCGCTGACCGGCGCGCTGCTTGCGGTGCGCGGCCTGCCGGCGTGGCGGCAGGTATTCTGGATCGTCGTGGCGATGCTGGGGGCGCGCAGCGCGGCGATGACCTTCAACCGCATCGCCGACCTGAAATTCGACGCGCAGAATCCTCGCACCAAAACGCGCGCGCTTCCCGCGGGCCAGTTGGGCCTGGGCTTTGCCGTGGGGTTCACGGCGGCATCCTGCGGGCTGCTTGTGGTCGCCGCCTATGAACTGAATCCGCTCGCCTTCAAGCTCTCGCCGCTGGCGATTCTGATTCTCCTCGGCTATTCATTCACCAAGCGTTTTACGCTGCTCTCCCACCTGGTCCTGGGATTGTGTCTGGGAATGTCGCCGCCCGCCGCCTGGATCGCCTTGCGCGGTGACCTGAGCGTCAGCGTCCTGTTGCTGGGCGCGGCAGTGATGCTCTGGGTGGCGGGCTTTGACATCATCTACGCCTGCCAGGATGTGGAGTTCGATCACGCGCTGGGATTGCACTCCATTCCCCGCCGCTACGGCATCCGTGCCGCGCTCGCGAGCTCGGCGGCGGCGCACGTCGTCATGCTGGGTTTGCTGGTTGCAGTGGCGTGGATGGAGAATCTGGGCTGGCTGGCCGCGGCGGGTTTGGCGGCGGTGGCCGCCCTGCTCGCCTACGAGCACTCACTGGTTAAGCCGGGTGATCTTTCGCGCGTCAACGCTGCCTTCTTCACGGTGAACGGTTACATCAGCGTCCTCTTCTTCCTCACCTGGGCCGCAGATCTATTGGTTCATTGACCCATTTGTTTATTGATCCATTGAGAAGCGGCAGGACCAGCGTCCCTCCGGCATTGTTCCTTCAATGGTTCAATGACTCAATGAAACAATGGCTCAATTACTGGACCCGGGTGGGTGTATCCATTTCCTTGAAGACCAGGGAATCAAAGATGGCGAGAACGTGCCTGCGGTAGGCGAGAATGCGCTCAACCATTCCGTTGTACATGGGATCGCGCGTGGCCATGCGCTGCCAGCGTTCCAGGACTCGAGGCGAGACGTCGATATCCTCACGCAGTTTCTGCAGGGGATGCCCGCGCAGAAAGAGCCCGTAGAAGAACGCGGCTTCCTGTCTCGGCTCGCCTTGACTGTACTCCACCATGGCAGCCATCCTGGCTGTCGCCTCAACTAAACTGTACGCCCAACGATGGTGGTGCGGGAAGATTTCCTCCCCCTCACCCCAAAGCGAAAGCATATAATAAACCCTTTGTCAAGGCCGGGAGCCAGTATTCATGCGCCTTTGAGGGGTTCAGTCCCAGCAAGTGAATTGCCATTCCTGCCGCGATCGGCGTGCTTGTTCCAAGTCCCGACGATCAATCAAGTGACAACAAGATGAAGGGTGCGCGGTCCGGTCAGTGGGCCGTGGCGCGCGGAATCCGCCCGGTCATTTCCTTGTAGACCTGCTCGATCTGCGAAGCAAGACTGTCTCCCACCCAGTTTTGTACCGCCTCCGGCAAACGCACCATGCTCTTGATTTCATCCAGGGACTTCTTCGCGTCAAGCAAATCTTTCACCTGCTTGCGCAACTCGATGAAGAATTGTTTCTGCCCGGCCATCACGCGTCTGCCATCGCGCGCCAGCGCTCCGTGACCGGGAAGAATGATTTCGAAATCCAATTTCTCCGCCGCCTCAAGGGTCTTGATCCAGCTTTCGCTGTCGCCGTCGCCCATGTAATTGTGGGGACCGTTGACGCAGGCGTCGCCCGTGAAAAGGATCTTTTCATGGGGCAGGTAGCCGAAGCCGTCACCGCGCGTGTGGGCGACGCCGAAGTAAAGGAGTTCCAGGCGACGTTTCCCATCGTCGAAGATCAGGCGGTCGGGGAAGAGCAAGGTGGGTGGTTTGAATCCCTGCGGCCCGAGCTTCCTCACGTCTTCGCGCTCTTTGGCAGCGTCTTCCCAGCGCTGCGGCTCGTAGCGCTTGATCTCTTCGCGCACGTTTTCCTGCGCCACCGGCACCGCTCCGTTCAACACCCAGATCATGTTGCCGTACGCGTGGTCGCCGTGATGGTGGGTGTCGAAGACAAAGCGGATGGGTTTGGAAGTCGTGCGCCGAATTTCGGGAATCACCTCTTCCGCGCCGTTCGGGAAGTTGGCGTCAATCACCACCACATAGTCTTCGAAAATCACCCAACCATCGTTGCAGTGACCTTTGTGTTCGAGGTCGCCCTGCCGGAAGTAGACGCCGGGGGCGACTTCCTGAACCTCACCGATCTCCGCCCGCGCCGCCGCCGGAAAAATCCCCAATGCCGCAATCAACAGAAACAGCTTGATGGTTTTCACCGCAAGTCCTCCTGAAATCGGATTTCGCTCATTCCCTGTCCCCGAGATGCGTGAGCATTCTAGCCCAGGGCGACCGCAATCCGGCGAAGTTTCGGCGCTGCGGTCAGGGCGGGCGGCCGGTGCGTGCGGATTGCAAACCCTTCGGGGGCGGCGTAGAATCGCATGTTAAGATAGGCGTGTAGAAACCAGCTTTGCAGGGCGGAAATGCTCCCCGAAAACTTGCGTATCGAAGATTCCGCGCTCCGTCCTATCGCCGAAAAGGTGATGGCGGGCGAGCGCCTGACGTCCGGAGACGGCGTCGCGCTCTATCGCTCCAACGACCTGCTGGCGATCGGTTATCTCGCCAACCACGTGCGCGAAAAGCTGCACGGCAAGCGGACTTATTTCAACGTCAACCGGCACATCAATCCCACCAACGTCTGCGTGGCCAGCTGCAAGCTCTGCGCCTTCGGGCGCAAGCCGGGCGCCCCCGGCGCTTACACCATGGCGCTCGAAGAAGCCTTCCGCATGGCGGGCGAGGGCTGGTCGGAGGCGGTGACGGAGTTCCACATCGTCGGCGGGCTGCATCCCGATTTGCCCTTCCAGTATTACGTCGATCTGCTGCGCGGGCTCAAGGAGCGGTTCCCTTCCGTCCATCTGAAAGCTTTTACCGCCGTCGAACTCGGCTACTACGCGCACATTACGCGACTCTCGGTCCGGGAGATTCTGGAGAAACTGAAGGCGGCGGGATTGGGGTCACTCCCCGGCGGTGGCGCGGAAATCTTCGCGCCCGCCGTCCGCCGCGTTATCTGCGACCACAAAATCGGCGCGCACATGTGGCTCAAGATCCACCGAACGGCGCACGAGTTGGGACTGCACTCGACGGCTACCATGCTCTACGGGCACATCGAGTCAAACGAAGACCGCGTGGATCACCTGCTGCAGCTCCGTAAGCTCCAGGATCAGACCCACGGCTTCCTCACCTTCATTCCCCTGGCCTTCCACACCGCCAACACGGAGCTGGGGAAGCTCGTCGAGCACCAGGAGACCACGGGCTTCACGGACCTGAAGAACGTCGCCGTGGCGCGACTGCTACTCGACAATTTCCCCCACATCAAGGCCTACTGGATCATGCTGACGCCGCGCGTGGCGCAGGTGGCCTTGAAATTCGGCGCCGACGATTTGGACGGCACGGTTGTCGAAGAAAAAATCTACCACGACGCCGGCGCGAGCACTCCGCAGGCCATGACCCGGCGGGAAATCCTCCGCCTCATCCACGAAGCCGGCCACGAGCCCTTCGAACGAGATACCCTCTACCGCCCGGTGAGCCGCACCGAAACCACCGTCGCCGTCCAGGTCTGACGGTTCCACTCGACAATTCCTCCCGACACCAAGCACCGCCATGAGCAGGGATTAAGCAGCCCTTTTCCCCCTTTGGTGGGGCTTGACAAGTATTTCTGAAAATCAGAAAATCAGAATCATGAAGCCCAAACGCATCACTGCCGGCCGGGCGGCACGGTCTTTTTCGGAGATCTTGAACCGCGTCAAGTACCGCGGGGAATCTTTCATCGTCGAGCGCAACCGGGAGCCGATTTGCCGCATTGAGCCGATGCGACGAAGCATACCCTTGACGACCGAAAACTTCGGTGTGTTCTGGAAGAGCTTGCCGCGTCCGGACGACAAATTCGCGGACGACCTCGAGGAAATCCACAATCTGTTCCGTGAGTTGCCACCTTCCTCATGGGAAAGGTAGCTTCAGATGGCTGGGTTCCTCGTCGTGGACACGAGTGTCCTGGTGGCGACAGAGCGGGGAGGCCTGCCTCTCGACACGTTGCGCGCGATCAAGCCCGGGGCACGGCTGGCGGTATCGGCCATCACCGTCGCGGAATTGCTGCACGGCTACTATCGCGCCCGTCCGAAATCGCGAAGGCTCGCGAGAGAAAAATTCATTAAAGCCTTGCTTGCCGAACTTGAAGTTTTGCCCCTGGATCTGGCCGTGGCGGCTGAGCAGGCGCGCATATGGGCTAACTTGGCAGAGCGCGGCGAGCTCATCGGCCCCTACGACCTCATCATCGCGGCCACCGCGCTGGCCCACCGCCTTCCCCTGGCAACCCTGAACGAGCGCGAATTCCGAAAAGTGAAGGGCCTGGAGGTGCATGCGCTGGGTCCGTACATGCGCCCCTGATGCCTCTCTATAGGTCTGCGGGCCTCGCCACGAGCCCTTCCGTCGGCTGACGGACACCCCTTACCGCCCCGT
>DATKYV010000308.1:0-2439 GCA_035528275.1 Terriglobia bacterium
GAGCGCTCCACCTCCTCGATCGGGTACCCGCGCTCGAGTGCCTTCCCGATCCACATTAGACTTTCTTCTCGCCGGCCCAACTGCTCGTAGGTGTCTCCCGCGCTGAACATCAGCCCCACATCATTCGGGGCCAGCGCCAGCGCCTCTTCGAGCAGCGGCAGGGCTTGTTCGCGCTTGCCCAACATCGCGTAATAATCGGCCAAATCGCAAAGCAGCCTGGGATCGCGCGGGTTGACTACTCGTTGCTCCTCCGCCATCTTGGCGGCGCGTTCGTACGCGGTACGCGACTTGGGTCTTTCGCCCGGCGCCCAATAGTAGGCCGCAGCGAGGTTTCCCCAAGCCAAGTAATGCTTATCGTTGAACTCCAAGACCTTTTCAAACATGCGCGCTGCCTTGGAGTAATCTTTTTCCTCGTAGAAACTGAGAGTCGCTAGATTGTTGTACGCCTCGTAGGTGGGGCGGACGGTGAGAGATTTCTCGAACAAAGCCCGCGCCTCCTTCCACCGACTTTGCTGGTAATACATGCCCCCCACTCCGACATAACCCATGGGGTTCTCTGGGGCCAGGTCGATCACGCGCTGATACATTGCGGCCGCCTCCGCGTACCGCCCCTGACGGTAGTAGAGTTGGCCCACGTCGCGATACCCGCCCCAGTATCCGGGTCGCAGCCGCAAAGCTTGACGATATGTCCGTTCAGCCTGCTCGGGGCGGCGCAGCATTTCATAAGCATGAGCTTGACCCTGGACGGCCTCCACGTAATTCGGATCGCGGGTCAGAGCGCGACCGAAAGCCGTGACGGCTTCCTCGTATTTGCCGGTGTCGTTGTAGACCATGCCCAGGCAGGCATGGCCGTGGGGCAATTCCAGACCGTTCAATACGGCGCTTCGGCACGCCTCCAAGGCCCGGGAGACCCACATGGAGTCCTTGCTTTCTTCATAGCGTCGCAAATAAGCTTCGCCCAACCCGGCATGCGCGAGTGCAAACTGGGGATCTCCTTCGAGGGCATGATTGAAGACCGCAATCGCGGCCTCAACGTTCTTGGGTTCTTGGTAGTCCAGGAGAAGGCGTCGGCCGCGCCAGAAGTAGTCGTAGGCCGCGGGCTTGCTGGTTCCGTAGGCGCGCGCAAAATCAGTTTCCCGGGTCGCGAGCTCCGCTTCCAAGGCCCCAAGCGCTTTGCTGGCCACTTCGTCTTTAAGCTCCAGAGGGTCGACCGGAGGTGCGGTGATCGTATCGCCCCGCAATTGTCGGCGCGTGGCTGTGTCAATCAGGAGATAGGCGGCGCGGATGCTTCCCTCCGATTGCTCCACGGAGGCCTCGAGGACTAAACCGGCGCCGAATTCTCTCAGCGCTTCCTCGGCTGTGGTCACATTCCTTTCCCTTGGCTTCGCTCGCGGGGGTCACCTGAAGCGAGTATCTTTTTGCGAGCTGAGCGAGCTTGGCATTCAATGTCTCAGTCAGGTCCCTGGCGAAAGCCGTGGTCGTCGGGTCGCCATCCAGCGCCACGCAGGGCAGCACCGCAACACTTCTCATCTCGGGAATGGGAACGGGGGCTGTCCAGGGAAAGATTGTGTGTCGCACGGCGGGACTCAGAAGGACAGCCAAAACGCAGACGAGGAGCGCTCCTGACGCCAGGACCCACCGGCCCCGGATTCTGAGTTTCGGCCGGATGTATGGATCCGGGATGGGCTTAACCGTCGACTCCAAATCCTGCCTCAGCGCACGGGCTGTCGGGTAACGCTTTGCGCGATCCTTTTCCAGGGCTTTCCGGATGACCATGTCGAAATGCGCGGGGAGTGCGGGGTTGATTTGCCGTGGCGGTTTCGGATCGCGATTCAGGATTGCGTCAGAGATGATCCCCGCAGTCCTACCGGCGAAGGCTTGGCGGCCGGTTACCATTTCATAGAGGACGGCACCGAAGCTGAACACGTCGCTGCGCGCGTCGACCTTCTCTCCCCGCAATTGTTCGGGCGACATGTAAGCGATCGTGCCGACCGCCTCCCCGGACGTGGTCAGCGAGCGCTCAGTCGTCCCGTCGGTCGACAAGTCCGTATCGACCGCCGCCCCGCCACCCGGCTCCGGGATCGGCTTGGCCAACCCGAAGTCCAGAATCTTGACCAACTCTTCACGGGTGATAAAGATGTTGGCCGGCTTGATGTCCCGGTGGACTATTCCTTTTGCGTGGGCCGCTTCCAGGGCGGCGGCGATTTGGCAGGAGACTCTTGCGAGTTGATCAGCATCAAGCGGCTGCCCCGACAGGCGATCTTTGAGCGTTTGTCCCGCGAGCAACTCCATGGCGATGAAGGGCCGACCCTGGTGCTCGCCAACTTCGTAGATGGTGCAGATGTTGGGATGATTGAGCGCGGAGGCAGTGCGTGCCTCGCGCTTGAATCGCCCCAGCGTCTTGGGGTCCGTCGTCAGATGCTCAGGAAGGAATTTAAG
>DATKYV010000309.1:0-2282 GCA_035528275.1 Terriglobia bacterium
TCAAGGGCTGAAGAAACACGGGTTCTCGGGATACCTTGCCATCGACGTCGGAATGGTTTCCGATCTCGAGGCGCAGTATCGCGAATCATTCGAGTTCCTGACAAAACTGGCGGAGAAGCACGGGCTGTAATGGCGCCTCGCTGCGCGCCTGAATTTCCGGGACCCCCGCGCCCCGCATCCATGCATTCCTCCGGAGACAATCCATGAAAACCATTCGATTCTACATTCTCTGTTTGGTACTTCTCGTCCTGGGGCACGCGACTGCGGCCCGCGCTGAAGAAGTCCGGGCTTGGGAGGGGAAGCTCGAGCTGCCCACCTATTTGTTGGGAGCCGAAGATCCCAACCCGCCTTTTCCTCTCATCAGCCACCGGCGGATTTATCCCTACACCATGCTGGACGATCTCACCGACCGGCGCGAGACGAAGACTTACCGGGCCTTGTATGTGGAGAACGAATACCTGAAGGCGATCGTCCTGCCGGATATGGGCGGGCGGCTCTACTCGCTCTACGACAAAGTCTCGAAGCGGGAAGTGTTCTACCGCAACAACGTGGTGAAATACGGCCTGGTGGCGCTGCGCGGCGCATGGATTTCCGGCGGCATCGAGTTCAATTTCCCTGACGGGCACACTACGGTGACGGTTTCACCCGTTGCCTCAACCCTTCTCCACGGTTCCGATGGCAGCGGCACGATCGTCGTCGGCAACGTGGACCTGGTGACGGGCATGCACTGGGAAGTGGCGATGACGCTTCGCCCGGGTCAGGCGCGCTTGGAGCAGCACGTTACGCTTTTCAATGTCACTCCCCGGACTAATCTCTATTGGTTTTGGGCAACGACGGCGGTTCGCGCTACCGAGGATATGCAGTTCGTCTATCCCATGCGCGAGGCCTATCCTCACGTCAAAGGCGTCGTTTGGTCGTATCCGGTTCATGATGGCGTGGATTATAGCTGGTACAAAAACGTGCGCGAGCCCGCATCACTCTTCGGCCGGCAGGTGCACCGCAATTTCTTCGGGGTCTACTATCACAACCCGGATTATGGCGTCGCCCACGTGGCGGACTTCCGCGAGGTGCCGGGAAAAAAGATCTGGACCTGGGGCGTGGCGGGCGACGGCCTGATCTGGACCGACCTGCTCACGGACGCTGACGGCGCTTACAACGAGATCCAGGCAGGCCGCTACGAAACGCAATTGAACTACGAATTCATGCCGCCGCGCCGAGTGGAGTCGTTTACGGAGTATTGGTACCCCGTGGCAGCGCTCGGCGACGGTTTCGTGGAGGCGACATCAGAGCTTGCACTCAACGTCCGTTTCTTGCCCGACGAGGGAAGCGGCAATCCGCGCGTCGAGATCCTGGTTTCTCCGGTCGTTTCAATCCTCCGGCCGAAGTTGTCCGTCAAGTTGGGTTCGGAAGTTCTGAAGGAGTTCAGTCTGTCTTCCTTCGCCCCACTCAAGACCCAGAAGCTGCAGGTTGCGGTTCCCGACATCGAAGTCGCGCGCAAGAAGATCACGGTGGAAATCAAATCTTCTGACGGGCGGTCGCTGCTCCGCTGGTCGGCCGCCGATCCCTTGGACGGGAACAAGGATTTTGTTCCCGCCGCGGGCGCCAGGGCTTCCCAGCCCAAGCCCCTCGAGGCGATCACCGTGCAGGAGCTATTCTTGCGCGGCGTCGATGTGGAAAAAGATGGCAGGGAGGAAGCGGCTGCGGAAATCTACCGTCAGGTCTTGGAACGTGACCCGGGTTTCGTCCCGGCTCTCCTCAAGCAGGGGTGGCAACTTTATCGCGCTGGGGACTTCCAGGGCGCCGAAGGATCGATCTCCCGGGCCCTGGCACGAAATCCGCTCGACTGCGATGCCAACTACGCCGCAGGGGTCGTTTACAGGGCCGCGCAGCGGTGGACGCTTGCCGAGGATGCGCTGTGGGCGTCGATTCACTTTGGCGGGCCGCAAGAACGAGCTTTGGCGCAACTCGGCGAAATTGCCATTCACGAGAAGAAATACGATCAAGCGGCGGAGCTGCTGCGTCGCGCCCTGAGTCACAATCCCGGAGACGGGATGGCCATGACCGATCTGGCCGTGGCTCTTCGCCTCGCGGGCCGGCGTGAGGAAGCGGCGAAAACCATCGAGCAGACAGTCGCGGAATTCCCACTCTTTCCCTGGGCACTCGCCGAGCAGTGGCGGATATCGTCGGGTGGGGAAGGGGCAGGGACGGCGAGCAAATCAAAGAAGCCGTGGGCCGCATCACTCACTCCCGGCGTTGAGACGTATCTTACGGCTGCCGCCTGG
>DATKYV010000310.1:0-4780 GCA_035528275.1 Terriglobia bacterium
TTTTTTCGAGCGCGAAAAAGGCCTCTGGGCGCAACTGTGGCGCAATTGGGTTCACCGGTCGGGAGCGCCTCGCCGACGGCACGCGCTCGGAAGCGGAGAAGTGGACAAGTGGTTTACCAACGCCTTGACACGTGGTAGACTCATCGGCAATGGTAATCGGCTAGAATTCACGGGGGAAATCTCGGATTGAGCGAGGGGCAAAAAGCGAGGACGTTCATGACCACAGCATCGACCATACCGTCGGGACCCTCGCCGGGCGCTGCTGGAGCGCCGGGGGCCGCCAAGGCGTCGGGCTTGGCAATGGCGAGCCTGGTCGCCAGCATCCTTGGCCTGTGTACGGCCGGCTTGGGATCCATCGCAGGCCTGATCCTGGGGATCGTGGCCCAGAAGAAGATCGGGCGCAGCGGCGGCGAGGTGGCCATGACCCGGGAGAACGGGATGTTGACCTTCAGCGTTGCGCCAAAAGATCAGCATCCGCCTATTACGGTCGTCAGGCTCAGCCAAAGGGGCCGGCCGCTGCCATTAAGCCGTTGTCCGTGCGCCGCAACTAATCCGGCCAGGTGATGAAGGCATCAACTGGAGATTGGAAATGGAACCATAAAGGATAAATCAAATGAAAGAACACACCCAACCCCCCTCCCGCTCGATCTCCGCGCCGCGCCCTGGCCTTCCCAGGTGCATTGGCTTGCTGTTGAGCGTGTACGCCGTGCTGTTTTTCGGCGTGGGTTCCCTGCAAGGGGAAGAGGCCGCGCCCTACCCACTGGCGGGCGCGGATGAGCTCACCCCATCGCGCAGCCACTATTTTTCCTGGATCGACAATACCAACGAAGGCGCCACGGAGCACCAGACGCTGGCCAACCTGGAGTTTTTCAAGTGGCTCCATGATGAATATGGAATGGAACTGGATATCTATGCGCTCGACGCCGGGGCCATCGATGCGCCCGGATACTACGGCAGCATCGATTCTGATAAGTTCAGGAAACAGTTCCCCAACGGATTCGGGCCGATCGCCGCGAAAGCCAAGTCGTTCGGCTGCCGCCTGGGTGTCTGGCTGGGGCCGGACGGCTTCGGCAATACGCCGGAAGAGGAGAAGGCGCGCACCGACATGCTGGTCAAGCTGTGTCGCGATTACGATTTTCACCTGTTCAAAGTGGATGCGGTTTGCGGCCAGTTGCGCACCGAGAAACAGGGGGCCTTTATCCGCATGTTGAAGGAGTGCCGCAAATACTCCCCGGATCTGATCGTTCTGAACCACCGCTTGAATCTCGGCGAGGGCCTGCCTTATGTCACCACCGCGCTCTGGGGCGGCGAGGCCTATATCGATGTCTGGCGGGGGAACAAAGGGACGGCCACACACAACCGCGCCGTCACCATCGAACTCGGAGTGCCACTCGATAAAGCGAGCGGCAAGCCGAGGCGCCTGCTGGAGGACCACGGCGTCTGCCTTTCCTCATCCCTGGATTATTGGGAGGACGATCTGTTCCTTCAGGCATTGTCGCGAAACCTGATTCTGTCTCCCGAGTTGTACGGCAGTCCCTGGTTCCTTCGCGACGATGAGTTTTCCAAGCTCGCTCGCATCTACAATCTCACCCGACGCTATCGCGATATTCTCCCGCAGGGAATGATGCTCGACGACAAGGCCTATGGACCTAACGCCGTTTCTCGCGGAAACCAGAAGACACGCATCATCACCCTGCGCAACCCGACGTGGAACCCGGTCACCTACACGGTGACCCTGGATGACGGTATCGGCCTCGCCGGCGACGGTCCCTACGAAGCCCGGCGTCTGCATCCGGCGGAGGAAATCCTCGGATCCTTCAAAAAAGGCGAAAGCCTCAAGGTGACGGTGCCGGCGTTTCGGGGTTATGTCATGATTGTTTCCAGTGAAGCGTTCCGGGAGTTGGGTGTCACGGGATGCGCCTATGAGGTGGTGCGCGATGTGCCGGGCAAACCCGCTATCATCAACCTGTTAGGAATGCCCGGGACAAGCGCCAGGATCACCTTGCCGGCGCAGCCGCGCAAATTCGCCAAGGCCACACTAGCGGGGAATCCGGCTGGCGGATTGCTCGCGGGGAAGTCCCAGGAAGTAGAGTTCCCGGGCGAAGCGCTCAAGCAGCCCTGGCATCGCAAGCTGAACGACCTGAAGCCGGTGGAGGTTCCGGCGGATGCCGGGTCGCTCTATGAAGCCACCTGTTTTGCGGCGGACAACAACGCCATGGAAATCCGCTCCCTCTTCCGCTCCGGGGCCACCCGGATCCCTCAGGTCCGGGCTTCCCGCGACGAGTTCCTCGGGCAAAAACTCCTGGTCGAACGCGGCGTCTGGGATCGCTACCTCTTTGACAATGATCCGGGAACCTTCTTCCGCCTCAGGCAGGCTGCCATCTGGCAGGGCGCCCTCCGCATCGATATGGGCACAGCCACCCCCATCGATCAACTGGTGCTCGAGAACGTCGATAACCGATTCAATCCGAGCGAAGTTTTTGTTTCCGCAGACTTGAAAGATTGGACTGCCGTGCCGACCCACATCGAACCGGAAAAACCGGCCGAAGCCACCGTGTTGAAAGGCAGCTACTCCGGCACCAAAGAGTGGGAGACCATCCAGGTGAACCGCATCACCATCGATCTGCCCAAAGACCTGCGGACCCCGCGCTACATCAAAATCCCGGGCAAGGCCATCAATGTCGGCGAAGCCATCGGCTACTCCAAGGGCGTGCAGATTGATAGAACCCTTTGGCGTGCATCGAATGTTTTCGCGGACTATGCAAAGGCGCCCGCCCAGCGGGCATGGAGCGGATCTTTCCGTCTCGATGAGGCCGCCAAGGGTTCCTATCTGGTGATCCCGTGCAACGGTAAGCATGGCCGCGACGGAGCCTACGCGGCATTGCGGATGGAGGGACGCTGGATCGGTGCTCCGCAACGAGCGAAAGCCTATCCGGCCAATCCATGGGAAGCCGGCAATGGCCATCCCGATGCCAACCTCAGCTATTTCTTCCCGATAACCGAAGACATGCTCGGCAAAACCATCGACGCCGTCGTCCTGCAGTTTGAATCCGAGGGCAAATGGAAAATCCCTCTGGGTGAATTCACCTCGGAAGTCTGGATCACCGCCTACCCCATCCCGTATGTCTCGAAGCAACTGGTCCTGGAAGAATAGGCAATCCCCCACCTTTTACCGGGCGTTGGGGCGGGACGAGGCGCCGTTTTCGGGATGAAGGGCGCTGGGGGTCATGGTGTAAAGGGCGTAGCAAAACCGCGGCGGGTAGCGAAACCAAAACGCGGTACCCGATCCCTATGTACCCCGCTCCGCAGGGGTGTCAAATTCTTTCGTCTAACCCTTTCGGGCCTTCAGTCGGCGAGGACGGACCGGGACTGGTGCGTTCGGCAGTTGCGGATCAGGATCGAAGCGACCCAGTGGAAGCAGGCCCGTGACAACGTTCGCCGTTTTGTCAAACAGCACGAGTTGCCATCGCTGGATCTCTAGTGCCAGGAGTTCTTTCTGGCCCAATGCGAAAAACTGGTCTGAGCACGGGGGTCCGCGCAGCGGCAGACAAGCGGCGGAGGCGGACTGCGTTGCCACCTATAGCAGCGTTCTCCTGACAGAAGCCTTGCACTGAATTCGGCAGCAAGGTATGATCCTGGGCAGTGGCTTGGCGTGTACCTAAATTGTCCATGATTTGGCGCATGTCATGCGCAAGATGCGCAACATGCGGATTTGGGCTGATCCTTGCAGCAGAAGGACTTACGCGTAAGTCGGGTCCAGCGCGAAGGTTACCATCAGGGCAGTTCTTACGCTCATAACCCGAAGGTCGCAGGTTCGAATCCTGCCCCCGCTACCAAATCGTTAAACAGGGCCGTATAGAGCCTAATCTCGACCTTCTGAGTGTCGGGACACGCTTTGACGGCCCTGACGTATTTCTGGACCAGCTCCCGCTTCTCCTCAATCGTCGCACCCGCCAGGACGTCCTCCAGATGCTCCAAGCAGGCCGTCGACCATCGCCGGATCTCCGTCAGGCTCGGCAGTTTCGGAAAGTCTGCACCGGACTCGGCCAATTCCCGCTCGATGCCCTTCCGCTCTTCGTCAACCGTACTGGCCTCATCGTACAGGCCCAGGGACTCCGCCACGTCAGGCTCGACCCGCCGCAGATGCTCCCGCACGCGGCGGCCCGCTCCGCAAGGGCCCGCAGACCGACATCTACCGGCTCGCCGAGTTCTTCGGCCCGGCCTGCCCCGAGCTGGTCACCAACAGCCAGGCCTGCGACGGAAACGGCAACACACCCCAGGCCAAGGCCCGCAAGGCCAAGCCAAAGCAGAAGAAACACGACTGCGCCGTCAAGGTCGATTTCCTGGAAGAAGTCGACTCCGCCATGGTCCTGAACTACCTGGTCACGCTCCAGCGCCGCCGCGAACGCAGTGCAGGAAGTACCTTGCGGAACGGGCAACCACGAAGTATACAAAGAGCACAAAGGATCATGACCAAATGAGAGATCACAGCACACGTCGCTTCGCGGTCTGCCTGATCGCGTCCATGGCGATACTGTCGAACCTTGTGGTCGTGGCCTTTGAAGGCCCCGCCACCGCTCGCACCGTCCGCGTATTTGTCCTGTCCGGCCAATCGAATGCCGTTGGTTACAATAACGTGAAGGAATACAAGCGGGGCAAGTCGGAACTTTCAGAAGCGTTCAGGAATCAACCGGACATCCTGTTCTGGGATGCCAGAAAGAGTTCCTGGCGTACCCTTCGCATCGGTGAATCCGAAGGTTCCAACCCCAATGCGTTCGGG
>DATKYV010000311.1:0-2907 GCA_035528275.1 Terriglobia bacterium
AAAGGTCCTTGCCGCCAAACGGGCCGGCATTGATACCGTGATCCTCCCGGAGCGGAACCGCAAAGACGTTGAGGAGATTCCGGCGAAGATCCGCCGAAGCATGCGCTTCCACTACGTGCGGTTCGTGGAAGAGGCGCTGCCCATCGCGATGGGGAACGGAAGGCTGGAGAAAAACACCACCCCGGCAACCGGGAAGAAGCGCCGTCCACGCCGCAAACGCAAGAAGTGACGCCCGCGGAGTTCAATCGCCCCGACGGGGCTATAAACAAATGAAGAAAAGGGGGGTCGCGTGTGCCAGCCTACCCCGGGCTTGCGCACCGGGGCTAGAGATCAATCGTGCCTCCGGCACTGTTATGTGCCACGGCCGGCTTGCCCGGCCGTGCGTTTTTCGCGGCGGGGTGCCACGCTTTCGCTGGCGAAAGCGTGCATCAAGGCCCTGTCCGTACCATGCTTTCGCAAGCGAAAGCATGCCACCCGCCGTCCGTAGTCCCGACGCGCCTGCCCCGTTGGGGCCGGGACGAAGCTTGCCTGCCTGCGGCGGAGCGGAACCGGGCACGGTTATGGGCGTCCCCGGAACTCCTCGGAACTCAACGGGTACGCAATAACCTGACAAGATCAGCAATTAGGAGGAAGGGTATGACCAAGAAGCCGAAAAGCCCCACCAGCAGGCTCCCCACAAGGAAGGCTATTCCCCAAGTTCGCAGACCGGCGAAGATGATCAACCCGGTCAGTGAAGTGAATGCGTTGAGGAGCCATCGGAACCCGACGAAGCCCCACAGTAGAACAAGTACTACTGGCCACATCGGAGGCTTGAGATCGCCTGCGTGGGCAAGGATGAAGATGTAAGGGACCAGGAACCCGGCGTTCACGGCCATTCTTCCTATGATTCGTGTCCGCGACTCGCGCAAAGCCTTCCGTTGTTCCCCGAATACTCTTTTCGCGCATTCCTCGCACGCCGGAGGCTCGTATCTTCCGGCGCACTCTTGGCACAACCAGCGTCCACACCCCTGGGAGCATGTTGCGACCACGGGTCTTCCGGGGTGATTGTAGCAGGTGATCCCTGCCGTTGTTTGAGCCCGAGGTTCGCCGCCAGCGTCGGATGGAGTATCATGTTCTTCTGATTGGGTTGGCGCTGGCGAGGATGCCTCGCTGCAAGTCCTCCCCGTTGCTCCGAGTTGGCTCTGGCACGCTCGTATTGCCCAATCGATATGCTCCTCTAAGTCTCCACGGGCGTCAGGCTCGATTGGCGAAAGTGTCTGCCTCAGTTTTGTAAAATGAGATATGGCAAACTCCAGAGTGTGTGGATCGCCGATTGGGTCGTCTCCTGTTCCTGGATTACATGGCCGTGCGAAGTCCCTGACCATCCAGAGGAGTTCACAAGAGGCACGGAGGGTCAATGCCTCCTGAGATTCGGCGGGAATATCTGATCGGCGCTCTCTCATCGCCTTGACAATGCCGCCAGCCTTTTTCAGGACTTCCGTCTTTTGACCTGGAGAGTCGAATAAGTTGCCGAGCATGTTCGGTGCACTGAGGCAGCAATCTTCAACGCCACCCTCATCATGGTACAAATAATCAGCGTAGTCAAACAACAGCGACGTGAATGTTAGGCCGTTTTCAGCAACGTTTTCGTAAAACGCTGGATAGCCCATTTTGGCTGCCTTGGTCAAGATCATGCCACAAAACCGGCATTTCTGCGCTTCCTTTTGGATTTCTTCGGCGCAGGTCGGGCATTTCCACGTAGCAGCACTTCTCGCTTCGGCGGTGTGAAAGGGTGGGTGCGGCACCTCGGTTGCCATGGGAGCGGGTATCGGCACTGGCGTTGGCGGCTGCTCGTCTCCACACCAGGGCGCTGACGGTGCCGCTGGAACCTGAACCTTCTGGCCGCAGAAGGGGCACTTGCCTGTCTTGCCGGCCGCCTGTTCGGACACCCGGAGGCGTTTCCCGCACGCGCATTTGAACTCGATTGGCATGTTTCACCTCCCACCTTTCGGTGTAACCGTTCACGGACTTTTGGCCGGATGGTTTTCCGGAAACTGGATAGGGGCGTTTCCCCGGACGAAGGCGCCTGCGCCACAGGCTTGGCGGACTTCTTGCGTGCCATGACGATAGGTTACTCACGGCGGGGCAACGGAACAAGGGCAAAATGCGCGCGGCCCACGGCGAGACCCCTCCACTTCGGTCGGGGTGACACCGCGGCGGGTCGGGAGACCCGCCGCGCTTTTTCACTACTGCGTAGCGCGGGGCCTTGCGCCCCGCGGTCCTGGGCGCGAGGGGCAAGCCCTCGCGCTACCCTGTCGCCCGAGGCACGACGCTACGGCTCCTCGCTCGTGTAAACGATCTGCGAACGGACGGGATAACCTTCGAGTCTCTTGCGGCCGGCGAGGAACGATAGTTCAATCAAGAACTCCACGCCGACGATCCGACCGGCGGCCTTTTCGACCATTTCACAGCAAGCGGCCATCGTGCCCCCCGTCGCCAGCAGGTCGTCCACCATCAGGACGCGCATTTCCGGCCGGATGGCGTCGGCGTGCATCTCGATGGTGTCCGTCCCGTACTCCAGGTCGTAAGTGACGGCCACGGTCTCGGCGGGGAGTTTACCCTTCTTGCGAACGGGAACAAACCCGGCCCCCAGCGCCAGCGCCACTCCCGTGCCGAAGATGAACCCGCGCGACTCCGCTCCGACGACCACATCCACGGTCGTCTCCTGATACGGCTCGGCCATTCGGCGGACGGCTTCGCGCAGCGCCGTCGGGTCCTCAAGCAGCGGCGTAATGTCGCGGAACAGTATCCCCGCTTTGGGAAAATCGGGGATGCTGCGGATCTTCGAGCGCAAGTCAAGGCCGGGCGCGGCATCGTTCACGGGTCTCTCCTTCCCTCGGGAATCAGCGGGAACCTTGCACCTCAGGC
>DATKYV010000312.1:0-31260 GCA_035528275.1 Terriglobia bacterium
GTTCAAATAGCTCCACCTTGGCTCTCCAATCCACCGGCCCCTCCGTCCTGGGCTTCGCCCACGACAGAGTAGTCGGCTCGACCTTCACGGTGGGGCCAAATCAGACGATCAAAAGGGGCCAATTCAGAGTATCGAAATCACGGGGGCTCGGGGGGCTCTTCTATACGACAACTGTTGCACGCGGGGGTCTGAAAGTCTGCTCGGTGGCTCTCTCGCCCTGGGCCGTGCTGCAAATTCCTGCTGGGGGTTCAATGATGAGTAAGCGAAATTGTCTCGGTTCTCGCGGGTCGGCTCCGACAGCCGATTCTTTTTTCTCTGACCCGATGGTTGTCGCGGCCCATAACTCTGACCAGGTTCGCTGTGAGGTCTGTTCTCGTGACGTGGAGGTTTCCTTGCGGTCCGGTTGCTTCGGGGAGAGTGTACCTACGGGGGGTTTCTTCAACTGTCATCTTGACGGGCCGGGGAAAGCCCCGTGCCGGCATGTGGTCTGTTACGATTGCCTGACCGCGATCGGTGAAGGGAAGGTTTCTCTCCACTGACTTGGCTTGACTGGGGAAGAGGCTGTGGAAGTCGAATGATTGACGCTAGCGAAATCCCATCCCGACTGTCGCTCGGCGAGCACATCAGGGCGGTGCTCCGTGAGCACAATGCTGTACGAATTTTCATTGGTACGACGGATGGATTCGGTGCTGTCGTTTCACGCTTGAAACCGCCGTCCTTTGCGCGCACAATCTCCCCGGCAGAAGCAAGGCGGGCCACGGCCAAAGGAGAGACCGTGGCTCGACCGAGATTTCAGAAACCTCACGTGTACTATCGAAACGGCAAAGCCTATACGCGATTCCGCGAGGATGTCCTTCTCGCCGATGGAACTTTGTCTCGCAAACATCGGTGTGTGACGCTCGGAGAATTTGAGAAGAAGAAGGATGCCTTGCGAGCGGCGGAAGTCTTGCTGCGGCCCCTTAACTCCGCAACATTTCAGCCGCAGTCTGTCATCGCGCTCCGGGAATTCTGGGAGCGATACTTTGTTCCTGGAATTCTCCCTACGCTCAAACACTCCACGCGCAAGATGTACGCCTCTCTCATGGGAAAGCATCTGCTTCCCTACTTCGGCAAGCAGAAGCTCGCTGAGATTGGCGCGGTTCGGGTTCAACAATTCATCGTGCAAAAGCATGGTGCGGGATATTCCGTTCAGACGGTGGGCCATCTCCGCGATGTTCTGAGCAAGATTTTCGAGACGGCCAGGTCCTGGGGAATGGTGCAAACCAATCCCTCTCGCGGGGCCAAACTTCCCCCGATCGAGCGGGTGCGCCAAAGTCGCGTGCTGGCTTCAGAGGAAATCGGTCGTTTGGTGCAAGCTTTACGGGAACCCGCCCGCACGGTGTTTTTCGTCGGCGTCACGTTAGGTCTGCGCATCGGGGAACTACTCGCGTTGCGTTTAGAGGATGTGGATTTGGCGAGGGATAAGCTCTACGTTCGCCGTGACGTTTATCGCGGCCACGTTCAAAGCCCCAAGACCAGGGCGAGCGAACGAGAGTTTGACCTCTCTCCGCTTCACGTCCGCTGGCTCCGCGAGTACTTACTTCATCGCAAGATTCAATCGGACTGGCTCTTTCCGAGCGGGGCGGGTACGGTCCTCGATGATCGGACTCTGCTCCGACGCGAAATTCTGCCCGTCTGCAAACGATTGGCGATTGCGCGCTTCGGCTGGCACGCTCTCCGGCACACCTTCGCCACGATAGCGGATAATCACGGCGTTCCTATTTCCGTCACTCAATCGCTTCTGGGTCATACCAGCGTGAACACCACGCTGATTTACGCCCATGCGCAGAGAGAGGCGAAACGGGAAGCCGTTGCTAAAGTTGCGGGGGTTTTGTTCTCGGATGTTCTCAATCTGGGCGATGCTCAATCGAAGCCGAAAACTCTACTGCAATGAAAGCAAAGGGAAAAAGTTGGTCGGGGCGCCCGGATTCGAACCGGGGACCTCTTGCGCCCAAGGCAAGCGCGCTACCAGGCTGCGCCACGCCCCGAAGATCAGGTTTCAGGTGACAGGTTTCAGGTTACGGGCCTCACGGTGCTTGACGCGATCCTAACGTTTCCCACCTGACACACGGCACCCGCTATCCCATTCTGCCAAGCTTCTGAATCACTGTCCAGCCTGTTTCCCCGGTCGGGCTCTCGGTTGTTCGGGAACCCGCGAAGTGTTAGGATTCGGCTCAACGAGAAAGCCAAGCTCCCTCGCACCGGCAGGCGGTAGTGTACCGATCGACGTCCGAATCCGGATGAGGAAACCTCGTCGTGAATCCCAAACTCAATCCCCCAGGGAGGTGGGTATGATTCGCCAGAATCACCCTCGACGCACATTCTTCCTCTTATTGACTCTCCTCGTTTTTTCGGCTCCATCGTTCGTTGGGAAGGAAAAGAAGCCCAAAGAGAGTTTCAAAGTCAGCGGCTACGTGGGGACGTCGTCGACCGCGGCCGCCTCGGGAATCAACGTCGTGTTGATTGACAAAGCCACCGGAACCCCCGTGGACAGCGCTTCCACCAATTTCATGGGCCGCTACAAGTTCTCCGATGTGCGACCCGGAACCTACATCATCAAAGCGGAGAAGGTCACTCGCGAAGTCACGGTCGTCCAGAAGGATATTCGGTTGGACATTGATCTGAGCGCGGCGGGAGGCGTGATGGACTACAGGAAAGGGGCGGTGGAGCAATCCAAGGCCAGTGCTCCACCCGCCGGCCCGTCGGATCCCTCGCTGATGAAGGCGATGGCGGGCGAATATTACTCTTTCAGTGGCTCGACGGAAAGAAAGTTGATGCTCTGCCCGAGCGGAACGTTTTTCGATTCGCGGGAATCGAGCTACTCGGGGAGCTTCGGCACCGACGCCGGGGGCTGGGGAGCCGCCAGCGGGTCTGCCGGCAGCGGAAAGTACGCCATTCAAGGGAACCAACAGAGCGGGTCCATGACGTTCAGTTACAAGAATGGGAAGAAAGCCCAGGTACGCTACCAGGCAGCGGGCGAGCGGGGCTGCTACAAGTTTGACGGAATCACGTTTTGCTACAGCGGCGCGGCCCGATGCCAGTAGGGAACTGGGCGGCGTCTGTCGGGTGGGGGTCGCCTCACGTGCAATTGTGGCACCTCGAGGAGAAGCCGTCTCCACAATGCCCGGGTGACTCTCCGAGAGGGTCCTGCCCTCGAAGTCGCCATATCCCTCCAGCCGTTGAGGGAAACGTATTGCGCGGAGCCGTGAACGTATTGCACACTTAATGACGGAAGTGCATGCGGGCTGGTGTCCGCCCGGGACTTCAAATCCTGTGGGTCTGCCTTGCGTGGATCGGTCGGTTCGATTCCGACACACTTCCGCCACCTCCCTCCCCATGAGCCGCCGCAAACGCCCAAAACGGGACACCTTCCGCGCCGCCAAAGAAGTGAAGCGCCTGGCGCGGGTGCGGCTGGGCTCGCCTCCGCCGGTCCAGCGGGAGGAAAGTCACAAGCGCAAGCCGTCCAAGCACAAGAAACGCGAAGTTCAGAGTGAGGCCGAGGTATAGAGGGACTCTCACCGCCCTCCCTGTCGCCTGTCCCCTGTAACCTGTCCCCTGCTTTTCAGGCTTGAACCAAGCCTAGCTCTTTGATCCTCAGCCGGGTTTGAATTCCGGAACCCCATCACTGGGTTGGAAAGGCGCGGGAGGCGTGACGGAGAAATGCTTGCCCAGCAACTTCTGAATCTCCAGGAGATCGACCTTGCAGAAACCGTCACTCATCAGCTCTACCCGCCCGTCCGGCGCGATCAGGAACAGCGTGGGAACGTACTTCACTCCATATTCGCGCGAGGTCTCGTAGGGATACTCGTCGATCAAAATCGGGAAGGTGACTCCATACTCTGTGGTGAACTGCCGGCTGTGGGCGGCATCGTCCTGCGAAATTCCCCAAACCTGGATTCCCTGGGCGCGGAATTGTTGGAAGATCCGCTCGACGAAAGGGAAGGTGAACTGGCAGGTGGGGCAGGAAACTTTGAAGAACGCGACCAGGGCCGGCCCTCGTGCCAGAGAGTCCTGGAGAGAAGCGCGGGCGCCGTCGAGGTCGTTCAAATCAATTTGCGGCGCTTTCTTTCCCGACGTGAGAGTCGCCATCTTTCCACACCCCCGGCAAGTTCTCCCCCCATTGTAACAACCCGAATCCCGCCCGCCAAACGAATGTCGGGAAAGAGGGCGGCAATTCAAACGAAATCATGTTTTTCCGAGACTCCCCCTGTGTTTTCATACACCTAGCGGCTTTGTTTTTTTGATTTCGCTCATTTCTGGTTTGATTCTCGCGTTCCTTTTCGGCGGTGATTGTCTCCCGATTGGGGCCCCCGCCGGACCTGGTGTGGCGCCCGATTTGTGGGCGCTGGGACTCCTTCCTGGCTCGAACCTGTATTGCAGTTCCTAGCCTACTACACTAAGCCAGATTTGTCAAGGGGAGCGGCCGAGGAGAGGACTTCCCCACCATAACGTCGCTCCGGGAAATTCATGCGCGCCTTTTGTGATGTAGCGCCGGCCTTTAGGCCGGCATCAGGGATGCCCACCTGAAGGTGGGCGCTACGGCGGGAAATTCATGCGGCGCAGGAGGCCCACAAATCGCCGGGCGGAGTGAGTGACGGATGCGCTCTGCTTTCCTAGAACCTGGCACTTGAAACCTGACACCTGCTTTCACGGCGCTTCCCAGTCCAGGGCGTATATTTCGGTCAGGCTAATGTCGCGCATCACGAGCGGCGAATCATCCGGCGCCAATCCGACCCAGGGGCCGGAGGTCCCCCAAAAGCGACCGGCCTCCTCATCGCTGACTACCAACTCTACTTTGTGGTCCGTCAACCGGACTCGATATATTCCCTTTCGCCCCTCCGTGAAATCAGCCCACAGGTAAACCCATTTCCCATCATGCGACCAGTTGGGAAAGCTGAAGCCCCCCCTCGTGGTTGCCAACTCCACTTGCCGGTGGCTGGTGAAATCGAAAAGTACCAGCTTGCGGTCCTCCTCTTTCAGTGTGGCGACGTAGCGCCCGTCGCGAGACCAGCGCGGCGAGCGCAGGCCATCAGACCCTCGCACAGTCGAGACTTTATTCGTTCTCAGGTCGAACAACTGCAGGGCAAGATCTTCGGGATTGTCGGGCCAGCGCCCGAAGAGCAACTGATTTCCGTCCGGTGACCATTGTGGATCGGCTTGCGCGCCCTCACCCGGAATGGCTTGTTGTAGCGCTCCACCTTCGACCGAAACCAAATAGATTCTCCACGGCTTGCCGGGGGCCTGTCCCATGAACGCAATGCGCTTGCCATCGGGCGACCAGCGAGGCAACATGGCCTGCATCGGCAGGAAGGTAAGCTGAAGGCCCTCGCTGCCATCTACTCTGCTTCGCCAGAGCGGGCGGTCGAAATAGGAAACGTACGTCACCCATTCCCCGTCCCTCGAGAAGTCAACATCCGAGGCCGAGATCCCCTTGAGATAAGGAAGCAACTCCTGCGCCCGGGCTTCATACTTGGTCAGTTCGCCACGCGACAACCATCCTATTGCATAGAGCTTCTTGCTATCAGGGCTAAGGAGAGGGGCTATGTAGTCGTTGGGGCCGGCGGTCAGACATACGGGGGTGCGGTCGGGCTTTCGGAAACGCCCTGCCTTCTCGCCGATGGCCCAGAGGTCTTGCCTAGGATTTCGCGGATATTCCGGGAATGCGCTGAAGATGAAGTACTTTCCATCGGGACTCCAGATGCCCCCGGCTTCTCCCCCAGGCGGCTTGCTCCATCCCGGGAGCAAGCGATGTAAGTTGCTTCCATTGGCTGAGATCTCGTACAGGACGCTTGTACCGATATTCGGATCATCCGCGTTGAACCGGATCGTCGCCCCGTCCGGTGACTAATTCGCGAAGTATATGTGTCCGGGCACCGACGCCAACTTGCGTGGATCTGTGCCGTCGCTCTTCGCGAGGTAGAAGTCTGCTCCCCTGCAAAACCACAGATTCTCGCCGTCAGGCGACCATAACGCCTCTTCGGCGTTGATCTCTCCCAAGCGGCGCGGCGAGCCTCCCACGATGGGCACTACCCATAGGGGCATTTCCAACTCCCAACTGTCGCCACCACCGACCAGAAACTCAGAGCGCTTGACGGAGATATCCAGCGCCAACGCGTATCGAAAGGGTGTGGGGATGGGGACTGCTTCTCCACCCGCTACAGGGACCTGCATGATCACCGAGCGGTCGCCGAGCCAGTCAGTAAAGTAGATCCGCACCCCGTCAGTCAGCAAGGCGAAGAACCATGTTCCCCCGTGCAACCTGGCAATTCGGACGGCGTTCGTGGCCCTCGGTGCGGGAAGCGGACGCGTGAACCAGTAGATGAAGGCTACGCTCGCGATTAGCGCGACCGCCGCCAGCGCGGCGATCCGCCACTGTAGCGGCGATGTCCTCATCGCCGCCCAGAGCGCCGGTGGGGACACCGGCGCTACAGTAGGGGCGGGTTTCAAACCCGCCCCTACATTTACCGGGTAAATAAACCGGTACCCGCGCCGGGGCAGCGTCTCGACAAAACGTGGATTGTCGGCTGAATCCCCCAGCGCCTCGCGAATCTTGTTGATGCCTGTGTTGAGGCTGTTGTCGAAGTCTACGAACGTGCCTTCCGACCAGAGCTTCTTGCAGAGTTCTTCGCGCGTGACCACTTCGCCGGGATGCTCCAGCAGCATCGTCAGAATCTCAAACGGCTGTTCCTGGAGTTTGATCTTCAGCCCGTGCTTGCGTAGCTCCCCCGAGCGCAGGTCAACCTCGAAGGCTCCAAAGCGGATGGGCTGGAGCGAGTGTGATGCGGTTCCCATGGGAAGGACCTGCCATGACTGCGCCTGATTATATCACCTTGAATAATCAAGGCAACAATTCCTTCAGCGGCGAGCCCCTGCCGTGGCTGTCGATTCTTTCAGAGGTTCGCACTGGAGTGGCGTTCGATTGGACGCTAATGGATGTGCTTGATCTTCTTCTGCATGTAGTCCATGAGCAGGTACTGGCCGAGGGTGTAGGGAGTGGTGAAGTAGGCTTTGCCGCGGCAGATTTCGGTCACTTTTTGGACGAAGTTGATGAGCCCGTAATCCGAGGCCAGCATGAAGGTGTTGATCAGGATTCCGCTGCGACGGCAGCGCGCCACCCCGTGAAGGGTTTCGGAGACGACCAGGGGATCGAGGCCGAAGGCGTTCTTGTAGATTCGTCCGTCCTCGAGGGTGAGCGCCGAAGGTTTACCGTCGGTAATCATCACGATCTGGCACATGTCCTTCCGCTGTCGCGAGAGGATGCGTTGCGCCAGGCGCAGCCCTTCCCGCGTGTTGGTGTAATACGGCCCCACGCGCACGCGCGCGAGCTCTGAGAGCGGCATTTCCTCAGCGGTATCGTGAAACAAAACTAGGTGAAGCGTATCGCCGGGGTACTGCGTGCGAATCAGGTGAGTCAATGCGAGCGCCACCTTTTTTGCCGGGGTGAAGCGGTCCTCGCCGTAAAGAATCATGCTGTGGCTGCAATCGAGCATCAGCACCGTGGCGCACGAGCTCTGGTACTCGCACTGGCGGACCTGGAGGTCCTTGTAGTCGAGCTCAATCGGCACGCGGAGACCTTCACGTTGGATCGCCGAGAGCAGCGTGGCGTTGACAGCCAGATTCATCGTGTCGCCGAATTCGTAGCGGCGGCTCGAGCCGTGCGACTCGACGCCGGTGGCAAGCTCCCGCGTGTCGTGCCGGCCGAAGCTCGATTTGCCGAGCGAAGCCAGGAGGTCTTTCAGCGTTTTGAAGCCCAGAAAATCCAGCGCCTTGTCGGTGACCTCGAACTTCTCACTTCCCTCGGGGCCCATTACCTGGCCGGAGCCGGGCTGGGTGAGCTTCCCCTGCTGCGGGTTCGGCTGCTCGATGGTGATGTAGCCTTCCTCCGCCAAGCGTTCAAGAAGCTTGTTGATGAGGTCGGAGAGCTGGGAGTCCTGATAATTCCCGGCCTTCTCCCGGAGCTGCTGGAGGAGTTCCTCGGGGATCATTCCCCGGCTTTGTAGCGCCTCGAGCAGGGCCCGGTGGAGGTCCTCCATAGTGCGCTCGGAGTCCATTTCGTAGAAGTTGTAGTACTGGCTGTTGAATCCGCTTTCGAGGAGAAAGTCCTGGAGGAGTTGAAGGAGGTCTTCGGCGCTCAAACTGTCGAACGGATCGGCGACGTATTTCGAGTACTTGACGTATTTCACTTCAGCTCTCAGCCGTCAGTTCGCTGTTCTCAGTTGCCCTGAGCGGCGGAAGGGGCTGGGGCAGAGCTCAGTTGATTGGCCGCCGGCGCGGGCCGAGGCGTCTCACATCTTCAGCCGCTGGTTCCTCGCGGCGCGCTTCGACGAAGTAGCCGCGTTCTTCGTTCCGACTGATCTTCTTCAAAGCGTACAAACCCTCGAGAATGAACTCGGCCCCCGCCACCAGGAGCGCGGGATCGTCTTTGGCCTTGAGCCCCAGCGCCTGGTTTTTTCAAACAAGCCCTGAATCTTCTTGAGATGCGAATAGACTTCCTCCGCCGGCGCGCTCTCGGCATACTTCAGCGTCCCGCCCAGCTCGAACCACTGAACGATGGAGTGCAGGGGAACGTTGTCGAAGTACTTCTTGAAGATTCGCGCCGTCGCCTGGCGAATGATGTCGCGCGCCACGTTGTCGGCGCCGCGCATTTCGCCCTCGTATTCGAGCTCGAATTTTCCGGTGAGCGAGGGCAGCGCCTCGTAGATGTCGGAGGGGCGGGGAACCACTTTCTCCTCGCCGTGAATGAGGGCCCGCCGCTCGGCGCTGGAAACGACGTTTTCCAGGCAGGTGATGGGCATGCGCTGGCTGACGCCGCTGCGCTTGTCGATCTTCTTCTCCTGTCGCGCTTCAAACGCCACCCCTTCGATGATCTCGCGGATAAAGGGGGGGATGACGATGCGACCGGAGCCGTCGCGCTCCGTCCAGGATTCCTGCGCGGTGATTTGCATGGCCTGCTCGAGGGTGGCCGGATAATGCGTGCGGATTTCCGAGCCGACCCGGTCTTTGAGCGGCGTGATGATTTTGCCGCGCGCCGTGTAGTCTTCCGGGTTGGCGGTGAAGACCAGGGCCACGTCGAGCGGCAGCCGCACCGGATAACCCTTAATCTGCACGTCGCCTTCCTGCATGATGTTGAAGAGTCCCACCTGGATTTTGCCCGCCAGGTCGGGCAGTTCGTTGATGGCGAAGATGCCGCGGTTGGCGCGCGGAAGCAGTCCGTAGTGGATGGTCAATTCGCTCGACAGCGCGTGCCCGCCCCGCGCCGCCTTGATGGGATCGAGGTCGCCGATGATGTCGGCGATGGTCACGTCGGGCGTCGCCAGTTTCTCCACGAAGCGCAGCTGGCGCGGCAGGTAGTCAATGGGGGTGGCGTCGCCGCACTCCTGCAAGCGCAGGGCGCAGGCGTGACAGATGGGTTTCAGAGGGTCGTCGTTGATTTCGCATCCGGCGATGAAGGGGATTTCGTTGTCGAGCAGGGAGGCGAGCGAGCGCAGAATGCGGCTCTTGGCCTGGCCGCGCAGCCCCAGCAGGATGAAGTTGTGCCGGGAGAGAATGGCGTTGGCGATTTGCGGGGTCACGGAATCCTCATAGCCCACGATCCCCGGAAAGACCGGCTCGCCGGCGGAGAGTTTGCGGATGAGGTTGGCGCGCATCTCATCCTTGACCCTGACGGTGCGATAGTTGGACCTCTTCAATTCGCCGAGCGTTTGTGCTTTTTTCATTTGCCCTGCCCGTGCCTTTGATTATAAGCGAGTCGCCGGACCAACTCAACGCCCGATCTGTGACGGCGGAAGAGATAGCTTTTGCACGGAGCCGTTCGGCGCCCTTCCCCCAGCATTGAAACGCTCTGGCGCTTGGTGTTGAAATCTCACCGATGCGCGGTTGGCGGTAATCAACCCTGGTTGTGAACGTTGCCGTTGCCGCCCGCCTTGGTCTGCGCCTTCTGCAACAGATCGACCCGGGCGATCAGCCGTTGCATGACCCGGGTGACTTCCTGCAGCCGCTCGCTTTCGATCCGGGGCGAAAGGAGCTGCTGCTTGAAATCGAGGTCGAGCGGCAGGGGCGCGGCCATGCGGAACGAAAGGCGTCGGTAAGGCTTGGGGAAGTGAATGGGAATTTCCGTGGACTTGTGGATGCGCTGCATCGCCAGGCGGAAGAGTTCGATCGCCTGTTCAGCTTCATCGTCGCCGGGCGAGTCGCTCTCATCGTCGAAGTATTCCACTCCGCCACGGAGGTAGGGCTTATCGCTGTTGGTGAAGAGAATCTCAAACCGCCGGTTTCCTACGGTGAAAATATCCATGCGCCCGTCCGCGTACTTGCGCGTCACGTTGATGATGCGGGCCGTGCACCCGACGCGGCAAATCTCCTTGTCCTTTCCCAACACCACACCGAACTCCTGCTGGCCGATCCCAGTGTTCTTGGCCTCCAGGCACTCGCCGATCATCTGCTTGTAGCGTTCCTCGAAGATATGGAGGGGGAGAGGTTCTTCGGGCAGAAGCACAATTTCCAGAGGGAATAGGGGGAGCAACAGCTCTTCCATCGCTCAGCTCCTTAGCAGGAAGGCCCCATCAAGGCGGGCGCCGGCGGCCTTTCACGCACGCCCTCGGATACAAGAATGGCGGGATTATAGCACGGCAGGAATACCACCCCCATGACTCCGGACCCCCGGTGACCCCGCTCCTCTCATGACCGCGGGGATTGTCCCTCCAGGGGTTCGTCGGCCCGGACGAGAGCCCAGAGGACTCCCGAACTCAACGTCACCAGCGCAGCGAAATCGAGCGCCCGCGTCCAGCCCAACCTTGTGGCGATATACGCAGTGACGATGGGTGAGAGCCAGCCGCCGAGGTTTCCGAACATGTTCATCAGTCCGGAAAGCGAGCCGGCGAATTCTTGTGTCAAGTCGTTGCAAGTGGCCCACCAGGTCGCGGTGGCGAAAAGATTGAATCCCGCGGCCCCGGCCAGCAGCAGGATGGCGAGCGTATTGTTCGCGGTGTGGCTGCCAACCCACATCAATGTCGCCGAACACGCCACCCCCACCCATACGGCGCTCTGCCGCCCACGCCGCCGGCCGAATCGGGCGACCGCGCGGTCGCTCAACCATCCTCCCAAGGGCGAAAGCAGGGCGATGGCGAGAAACGGCGTGGAACCCCAGAACCCACCCTGACTCACCGTCAGGCCGCGGACGCGGACCAGATAAATGAAAAACCAGGTGTAGAAGATGTAAGCGGGATAGGCGATGCAGAAATAGCTCAGAATCAGGCCCCAGACCGAAACGCTCCGAAACATCCTGCCCCAGGGCGCGGGGCGCCGGCGGGCCGACGGGTTGAAAGTCTGCGCGCCACCTTCGGCGTCTCTGCCCCGAATCAGCGCCAGTTCCGCCGCGTTGACGCCAGTGTGCTGTTCGGGGTGGTTGGTCACGTAGAATCGCCAGGCAAGAGCGATCAGGCCGCCGGCGAGCGCACAGACGTAGAAAGAAATCCGCCAACCCCAGGTCTCGGCAATCCAGGCGATGAGCATCGGCGTCAATGCGCCGCCCGCTCCGATTCCAAGCAGCCAGAGGCTGTTGCCCACGCCCCGCTCGGCCGGCGGCATCCAGAAGGCGACGATGCGGTTGGTGTTGGGAAAGGCCGTCCCTTCGCCGACGCCGATGAGAAATCGAATGATGGCGAACGACCAAGCGAGGCCGAACCACTCGGCCAGCGGCAGGCGCGGCACAATCGCCGTCGCGGCCGTGAACACTGACCAGAACAGGATGGCCGCGGTCAGCACCGTGCGCGGTCCGAATCGGTCACCCAGCCAGCCGCCCGGCACCTGGAAGAGCGCGTAGCCGAGCACGAAGGCGCTTAGAATCCATCCCATGGTTTCGCTGCTGAAGGCGAATTCATCCTGAATGTGCTTCCCCGCGATGCTCAGGTTCAGGCGGTCGAGGTAGGTCAGCCCGGCGATGACCGCCAGCAGGACGATGATGTTCCATCGAACCCGCGTGGGATGACCTGTCGCGGCCGAGTTTTCGCCGGCCGTCGTGTCCCCGGACCGATTGTTGAAATTACGCATGGAGTCGTGGTTCATTCAGTGCTTTGCAGCGATACGGGCGCAGAGCCGGGCCAATGTAGCACAGAACATCCGCTGCCGGGATAGGCGGCTTGGTTGGTTTTTCAGAGGGGGGAGTCTGAGTTGCGCCGGGGGCACGACGACGCTGGATTGCACGATTACTGCAGCGGCGCGAATTTCGTGCCGTCCCAGCCACAGAGCTTCTCGATTTCCAGTGTTTCCAGGGGCTTTTCGCGGCCGACAACGTGGAGCTCGACCTTGCCCTTCCAGTACGGCTCACTCAGCCGGCCGCGAACGCGGAATTCGACGATGCCTTGGGTAACCGTTCCCGGCAGTCCGATGTTTCGTTCCGCCGGTTCCAGCATTTTGGGTTGGGGAGGAAAAGAAGCCAGGTTATGAAATTCCAGCGGCGCCTTCCAGAGAGTCTTGAAACCGTCATCCTCGATTCGTTGGATCACCAGATGGACGCCCTCATTCTGCAGGCCCAGCCGGAATGGCTCGCGGGTGAGCAGGAGGTCGTTCCCGTCTCCCAGGAGGTTGCGAAGCTCCACGCGGATGATCCCCGCCTGCATGTCGGCGAACGCAAATTCGCGGAACGGGCCGGGGGCAACTTTGCCGGGCGGACGGAGAAAAACCTGCAGCCGGGAGGTGGGAAGGGCGGGCGACCCGAGCAAACAGACAAGCAGCGGTTCCTGGCCGGCGCGACGCGCCAGGAATCGCCCTACGACGATGCGTTCGGCAGTGAAGTCTTCAACATAAATCCCGCCCAAAGTCTTCAAGAGATCGGCGTCCGGCGGAAACCGGTCGGCGGGGAGCATCTCGAGCTGGGCCGCGTCCACCCAACCCGGCGACAACGTCAGAACTGCCGGATCCACGGCGCGAACGCGAGCCCACGTCGTCGATCCCTTGCGCTTCAGTTGGATAACAGGCAGCAGCGCTCCGCGCTCCAGGCGGACGAGGCTCTTCGAGCCCGACGACGCTTTCTTCCGTACATCCACAGGCCCAGCCGCGGCGTAACCCCAGTGGACGGGCTTGGGCGGCTGTTTTTCTTTCGCTTCGGACGCGGCAGCGACGGCCGTCGCCACCAGGAGTGCGAGAACCAGAATGGGAGTTCTTCGTCGCATGTCACTTGCTATTGTTTACGCTTATCTTCGCTTTGACAAATGAATTCTCAATGCATAGACTGATGCTCTTCCTCGGAAGCGACGAACGAGGGAGTTTTGAGAAACAGCCCAGGTGCCCCGGCATTTTGGGGCACAAAAAGGGAAGGCCGTGAAATTCGGCCACGGTCCCGCCACTGTGAGCGGCGGGCCCTGCGAATCCGCCCGGTCTTGAAGCGTGGGCGGAGCCACTGTCCTCAATTCGGAAATCATCAGGGGATGGGAAGGCGAAGCAGAGCCGTAAGTGATGCCGCGAGTCAGGAAACCTGCCTGGGCGATCATGGCTGAGTCCGTCAGGAGACGGACTCGAGCCTGGCCGCGCACTCTTCGCGAGAAGGAGTGGGTGGAAGCCGCCCCGCCCTCGATAAGAGCACGCGGGGTTTTCGCTTTTTGGGACTCGCCGATGATCCTGCGGCACTCGCGGCAAAGCCTTGTTCAACGACGCCTTGGAGCGGCGCACTCTCCCCCGCGTCGGAAACTGGGCGGCAAGCTCGCTCGAACGGTGGCTCTTATCACGGTGTTCCTGGGTTTGGCTGTTGTCTGCCATTCCGCGCGCCGGGTTGCCGACCAAACGGGTCGCTCCGTGGAGATTCCGGAGAGAGCCGAGCGCTTGATCTCGCTCGCGCCCAGCATCACCGAAACCCTCTTCGCGCTGGGGCTGGGCGACCAGTTGGTGGGTGACACGGACTACTGCGAATATCCCCCCGAAGCACGCTTGAAACCGCACGTCGGTCCTGTGCTCAATCCGAGTCTCGAGAGAATCGTGGTGCTCAAACCCGATCTGGTTCTGGGCAGCCGGGAGGCCAACCGAATCGAGACGGCGGACCAGCTCGAACGCCTGGGCATCCCGGTTTATGGGGTCACGGCTCAAACCGTGGACGAAATGTTGAGCTCCATCGAAGACCTCGGCAATGTGCTGGGCCGGGAAGCTGAAGCGCGCCGGTTGGTGAGAGAGCTGCGGGAGCGAATCGACAGGGTGGAGCGGCGCGTCGCCAACCGGCCGAAGCCGAAGGTGCTCTTTGTTGTCTGGTACCGTCCACTCACCGCGGCGGGCCCGCGCTCCTTTGTGGCGGACGTGGTTCGCCGCGCCGGAGGTGTTTCGATTTCGGACGATCTCTCCGGCGAGTGGCCCCGAATGAGCTTGGAAGAAGCGCTGCGCCGCGACCCGGACGTGATTCTGTTCCCGCGCGCGGAGTCGTTTGCGCCATCGCCGGAGGATCTGACGACGCTACCGGGCTGGAAGAATTTTAACGCTGTCAAGCATCATCGGCTTTACTTCGTCTCCGACACCATTATTCGCCCCAGCCCCCGCCTGGTCGACGCGCTGGAGGAAGTGGCGAGCTTCCTTCACCCGGAGTTGGATTTCTCCGGCCGGGAGAAGTCGCGATGAAGATCGCCGCCACCGGCCGTAATGTCGTGACCCTCGTCCTGGTGCTCGCGGCATGTCTGGCTGTGGTAGGACTGGTTGCTCTGGCGTTTGGTGGAGCTCATCTCTCTTTGCGTGAGGTCTGGGCGGGGTTGCGCGGAGAGTCTTCTGCGCCTGAGGCCAGCGTCATCGTGCGGCAGATTCGTTTGCCCCGAGTTTTGCTCGCCATGCTGGTGGGTGCGGCGCTGGCCGTTTCCGGCACGGCTCTTCAAGCCCTGCTGCGCAATCCCCTGGCCGATCCTTACGTCCTGGGCATTTCGAGCGGCGCGGCGCTGGGAGCCATCGTCGCGTTGTGGGTGGGCGGGCGCGTCGCCACCGCGTCACCCCTGGTGGCTTTCGGTGGGGCGTTGGCGACCACGGCGTGGGTCTACTTTTTGGGACGACGCGCCGGACGGCTGGCTAGCTACACCCTGTTGCTGGCGGGCGTGGTCACGGCGTCTTTCCTCTCCGCGGCCATCCTTTTCGTGCTCACCATGCTTTCCACGCGCGACGTGCGGGGAGTCGCCTTCTGGCTGATGGGCGATCTGAGCGTGGTCACGGAGTCTCACCTGCGCGTTCTGGTTCCCGTCGTCGTGGCCGGAATCGTGGCGCTTTACTTCTTCGCGAAGGACCTGAACGTTTTGCTGCTGGGTGAAGAAGAAGCGGCGCACCTGGGCGTGAATGTTGCGTGGGTGGAGACGGCGATTTACCTTCTCGCCTCGCTGCTGACCGGCGTGGCGGTGGCGGTCAGCGGCGCCATCGGCTACCTGGGGCTGCTCGTCCCGCACCTCGGGAGGATGGTCGTGGGGAGCGATCACCGGACGCTTCTGCCCACCGCGGCGCTCGGCGGCGCCATCGTCCTGGTGATTTCAGACACGCTGGCCAGAACCATCGTCGCTCCCGCCGAGCTTCCCGTTGGTGCGGTGACGGCGGTGGCCGGCGCGCCGGTGTTCATCTATTTGCTTCGACGCACGGCGGGATCTTGAGCCGAAGGATTCGGGTTATGGGACAGGGCGGCCGGATTCATCCGAGTCATAACGAACAGCGTCAGGGAGCGGGCCCGGACCTTTGTGTTTCCCGGGTGGCTTTCCGCCACCCGCACTTCGAACTCTTTCCGGTGAGCTTGGAGGCGCAGGCAGGGCAACTGATCGCCATCATCGGCCCGAACGGCTCGGGGAAATCAACACTGTTGGAAATCGTGAGCGGGCACCTGAAGCCCCTCGGCGGGAGCGTTCGGCTCGACGGAGTGGATTTGCACGGCCTTCCCCCCCACGAGCGGGCGAAGCGCGTTGGTCTGGCGCGCCAGGAGTCGATATTGCTTTTTTCGTTCGAGGTCCGCGAGTTTATCCGGCAGGGCAGACATCCTCACTTGGGGCGCAGTCTGTTCGAGTCCGGCGACGACGAGCGGTGGGTGGATTGGGCGATGCAGCAGACCAATCTCGCCGCCTTCGCCGGCCGTCGCATTCTGGAAATTAGCAGCGGAGAATTTCAGCGCGCCGTGCTGGCTCGAGCCCTGGTGCAGCGGCCTCGGCTGTTGCTGCTCGACGAGCCGACCGCAAACCTCGACATCGGGTACCAGATCGAAATGCTCCGCCTGATCCGGCGGCTTGCCGCGTCGGAAGACTTCATCGCGGTCGTGGTCACTCACGAGCTGAATCTGGCGGCGGAGATGGCGGATTTCATCCTTCTCCTTGAAGCCGGGCGCTGCCTTGGGCAGGGCAGTCCCGCGCAAGTGCTGGAGTCGGGCGTCCTGAGCCGGGTCTTCCGGACTCCCGTCGCCGTCGATCGCAATCCCTCCAGCGGCCGGCCTCGCGTGACCTGGATTGCGCCCTGAAAAGCTCCTCGACGGCCCGCCAAATCTCAGAATTTCGGTATAATGGCAGCCGACCCCTTGCAGTGCGGGTTTGGTGGAACTGCGCGACTCGCGGGTCAGGGGAACCGAGAGATGAGTGTCGCTGAGGAGGTTCGAACTCGTTACGAGCCGGTGATCGGGCTGGAGGTTCACGTCCAGCTTCTGACGAAGTCGAAGATTTTCTGCTCGTGCTCGACGCGCTTCGGCGACCCGCCCAACACCAACACCTGCCCGGTTTGCCTCGGCCTGCCCGGCGCGCTTCCCGTCCTCAACCGTGAGTCGGTGACCATGGCCATGAAGGCCGCGCTGGCGCTGAATTGCGCCATCAATCCCCGCTCGCGGTTCGCGCGCAAGAACTATTTCTATCCCGACCTTCCCAAGGGCTACCAGATTTCGCAGTACGACGAGCCGCTCTCGCAGGACGGCTGGATCGAGATTGCGGTGGACGGAGTCAGAAAGCGCATCGGCATCACGCGCGTCCACCTGGAGGAGGACGCCGGAAAGTCGCTCCATGAGGGCTTTCCCGATTCCGATTCGAAATCCTACATCGACCTGAACCGCACCGGGGTGCCGCTGATCGAGATTGTCAGCGAGCCGGACCTCCGTTCCCCCGACGAGGCCTACGACTATCTGACGCGGCTGAAGACGCTGATGCTTTATCTGGAGGTCTCCGACTGCAACATGGAGGAGGGAAGCCTTCGCTGCGACGCCAACGTCAGCGTGCGGCGGGCGGGCGCGAGCGAGTTGGGAACCAAGACGGAGGTGAAAAACCTCAATTCGTTCCGGTTCCTTCACAAGGCGCTGGCCTTCGAGATCGACCGGCAAATCAGCGTGCTGGAAAGCGGCGGGACCATCCATCAGGAGACACGCCTGTGGGACAGCCGCGAGCAACGCACGTACGGCATGCGCTCGAAAGAGTTCGCCCACGACTACCGGTATTTCCCCGAGCCCGATTTGCTCCCCCTAGTCATTCCCGATGAATGGCGCGAGGAAGCCCGGCGCTCGCTCCCGGAACTTCCTGAGGCGAGGAAAGAGCGCTTCGTCAAGGAATACGCCCTTTCCGATCAGGACGCGGCGCAGTTGACCGCCTCCAAACCGCTGGCGGACTTCTTCGAGGAGACGGCGAAAGCGTGTGGCGAATCGAAGCTGGCAGCGAATTGGACCTTGAGCGAATTGCTCCATCTGCTGAAGGAGGCCGGCAAGGAGATTACCGAATCTCCGGTCAGCCCTGCCCGCCTCTCCGAACTTGTCGGCCTGATCCATCAGGGGACCATCTCAGGAAAGATGGGGAAAGACATCCTCGCTGAAATGTTCCAGTCCGGGAAGCGCGCGGCGGAAGTCATGGCCACGCAGGGGCTGGAGCAAATCAACAACCCGGAAAAGATTCGGGCAGTCGTCGGCGAGATCATGGCTGGAAATCCCAAGCAGGTGGAACAATACCGCAAGGGCAAAACAGCGACGCTCGGTTGGTTCGTCGGACAAGTGATGAAGGCCACGCGCGGCCAGGCGAACCCGCAATTGGTCCAGGAGATTCTCAAGAAAGAGCTGACGGGTTGAGGCGATCTTTTTTGGGCGGGCGCGTTCCCACGCAGGGAATCCCGCGGAAAGGCGGACCATGCTGGAAGTCGGTGACAAAGCTCCGGATTTCTCCTTGCCTTCTTATGCCGGATCACCCGTAAGTTTGAAGGAGTTCGAGGGCAAGACGCTCGTTCTCTATTTCTTCCCCAAAGCTGACACGCCGGGTTGAACCAGCGAGGCGAACCAGTTCCGTGACGCCCAAAAAGAACTGGACAAACGCAAGGCGAGGGTTCTGGGAGTTAGCGGCGATACTGTCGATGAGCTGAAGCGGTTTCACGACAAATACAAGCTCAACTTCCCGCTGGCTGGAGATACTTCCCACAAGATGCTCGAGGCTTACGGCGTCTGGCAGGAAAAGCTGATGTACGGCCTGAAGAAGATGGGAATCGTCCGCACCACTTACATCATCGATCCCAAGGGCAGGATCAAGCGCGTTTTTCCGAAGGTCCGAGTGGAGGGTCACGCCGAGGAAGTTTTGAAGGCTCTGAAAGCTTGAATCGGGAAGGACCCTGACCGCCTCGAAAAGCCCCGCCGCGAAGGCCGTCAGTCAAGCATGGCGCCGATGCACGGGCTTCGCATGTAATCCATGGTGGGGTGATAGCAGTAGAAGACCCTCATCATGCGGTCTCCCAGGCGAGGCACGCGGACGTCTTCCCGCGCCCATCCTTGTTCCCTTAGCAGTTCGAGAAGCGGCTTGAATTTTCCCGGGCTGCGTCCCAGCAGTAGGGTTTGACACTGCACGTAGGCGTCGTCGCCCAGAATGACCAGCGTCCCGATGTTGGGGAAGAGTTTTAGCTCCGCACACAGATGCTGCGCGCAATACGCCAACGCTTTCTCCGGGACATGCGTTTCGGTAGCGTGGCAGCGGATGGCGTGCGTCATCACGAAGCGGCGCTTGAATTCCTCCAAGTCCTGCACTCCCACCAGGTCATAAACAAGGGCTGCGAAGCGGTTGGATCTTCCCGGATCTCTGTAAAGAAAGTTGTCCAGGCTCGGAGGGGCGTCGCGCCCGATCACCACCACGCGCACAACGTTGAGGTCGGGGTAGTCGCGCTTGACGTACTGGGTCAGGAACTCCCGAGGGGGAAGGCGGATGGAAGCGATCGCCGCGCAATCCCGGCAGTTCTCGATCTTCAGGCGTAAGGTCTCCGTTTCGAGGCCGGGAATTCGGGCGCCAGCGTCGGCGATGGGACCCGCGGTCAGCGCCATCTGCAGGAGCATTTCCGGGCTGGTCCCCGGAGGCCCGAAGATCAGATTGTCAATCAGCCGCGCGCTCCCGACACGCGCCGCGACGAGCGCAACACAGCCCGATGTCACCCGGTCGACGGGCTCCAGCCGGATGGGGTGCACAATCGCCAGGTAGTCGACGCGGGCGCGCGGCTCCGATTCCAGGACCTTCCTTATTTCCTCGAGGAGCTCCGATGCTCGGCTTTCACCTTTGAAGGCGAGCTCCTCGGCGCGGCGAAGAGAGCGCGAGAGCACCAACGCCGCGCGACGGTCCTCTTCACTCATGTACGCATGGCGGGAACTTTTCGCCAGGCCATCGGCATCGCGAACCGTGGGACAAATGACGATTCGAACGCCCAGATTCAAATCCAGAACCAGCCGGCGAACCACCAAGGCCTGCTGAAAATCTTTCTGCCCGAAATAGACGACGTCGGGCCTGACGACATTGAAGAGCTTGGTGACCACCGTGGCGACGCCGCGGAAATGGCCGGGACGGCACGCGCCCTCGAGCGATGCGGCCTGCGGGCCCGGTTCCACAAATGTCTGGAAGGATTCCGGATACATCTCGGAGGCCGAAGGAGCGAATGCGGCGTCGATCTTGTAAGCTCGGAGAGCTTCCAAATCCTTCTCCAGATGGCGCGGGTATCGGTCGAAATCTTCGCCGGGGCCGAACTGGGTGGGGTTCACGAAAATCGAGACGACAACCGTGTCACACTGGCCTTTGGCCTGCCGAATCAGACTGAAGTGCCCGTCGTGCAGCGCGCCCATGGTGGGGACAAGACCCAACGACTTGCCGGTGGCGCGAATCTGCCGGGCCAAAGTCTGCATTTCCACAATGTTGGAAACCAATCGCATGGACACTTGTCGAGCGCCATTGTGCGACGCTTGGCCGCAACTGGCAACCCCGTAACTACGGCGCTACCGTTGACGTGGCAGGAAGGGGGGGTGCGTGCGGAGCCGAAACTACGAGAACCGCGCCGTCTCTTTCTCAAACTGCTCGCGCAAATCAGCCGACCAGTGGTAGGACTCCTGGTCATTCGGATAGCGCCCGGCCAGCACGTCTTCGCGGTAGCGCGCCAGGGCGTCGCGAAGAGTCGCCGCCAGGTCGGCGTATTGACGCACAAACTTCGCCGGGGATTGAAAACTCAATCCCAGGAGATCGTGGACCACCAGCACCTGGCCGTCGCAGTCCGGACCGGCCCCGATGCCCACGGTGGGGATTCGCAGCCGCCGCGTGGTGAGGGCCGCGAGTTCCCGCGGGATTCCTTCCAGGACAATGGCGAAGGCTCCGGCATCTTCAACGGCCTGGGCGTCGGCGAGCAAATCGTTGACGGACTCCAGCGTCTGACCCTGGACGCGATAGCCGCCCATGGCGTGGATGGATTGAGGCGTTAGGCCGATGTGGCCCATCACCGGAATCTCCGCCTCGACCATGCGCCGGATGAGGGCGAAGCGTTTGCGGCCGCCTTCAATCTTCACAGCCTCGGCGCCACCCTCTTTGAGGAAGCGGACTGCCGCCCGCAAGCCTTCCTCGTCGCTCACATGGTAGGCTCCGTAGGGAAGGTCGGCGATGAGCAGGGCGCGACGCGTGGCTCGGCGCACGGCTCGGACGTGGTGGAGCATCTCCTCGACGGTTACGGGTATCGTCGAATCGTAACCCAGCACCACCTGGGCCAGGGAATCGCCAACAAGAATCATGTCGATTCCAGCGGCGTCCACCAGCCGGGCGGTGGGGTAGTCATAAGCTGTCAGACAGGTAATCTTCTCACCCTGGAGTTTTCGGTCGAGAATCAGCGGGACGGTAATCTTGCTCACGGCCTCGGGTTTCGGGTCCATGGCATAACCTCACAAAGAACGGATTTGAATTAGCCTCTCAAAACAAGAATCCTCTCCGCCACAGGTTGGTCTCCTCGATGCGGTCCGACTTCGTGTCGAACGGCCGGATACTTTCCATTCGCCTGGACAGAGAGGGTCTTGGTCTTGCTTGCCCTGATTCAGTACCGCCGCGCGCCGGGCCTGCGAATTCGATCGCTGCCCGGCGGTGGCACTGCTTTTGACCGTCTCAGCCCGTCATCTGACGGGTCCAAGCGGCAGGAAATATTGCGTTCCCTTGACCGGCTGGCTGAGCCGACGGAGCAGCTCTCTCAAGTCTTCGTTCCGGTCGACGAAATCGATCTCGGACGTTTCCACAACCAGCAGATCGCTGGACTTATAATGAAAGAAAAAATGTTCGTAAGCCTTGACCACTTCCTCGAGGTATTCCTCGGAGATGTGGTGCTCAATCGGCACGTTTTTCTTGGCGATCCGCCGCTTGAGCGCTTCTGGCTTCGCCTGTAAGTATATCACCAAATCCGGAATGGGAAGCTGTTCCGCAAAGAGCTCGTAATATCGGTTGTAGAGCTGCAACTCCGCATCACCCAGATTCATATAGGCGAAAATCTTGTCCTTCTCAAACAGGTAATCGCTGATCACGGTGCGATTCGCCGAAGCCGTCAGGTCCAGGGCGCGCAACTGCTGGTACCGTTGGAAGAGGAAGTAGAATTGCGCCTGGAAGGCGGCGCCCGGTTTATCCCTGTAGAAGCTCTCCAGGAAGGGATTGTCTTCGACGTCTCGCAGGCGAATCCCGTTGAGGCGCTCGGCGAGGATGTCGGCGAGGCTGGTCTTCCCCACGCGGATAGGGCCTTCAATGGCGATGAACCGCGGCGGATCGAATTTCGGATCGCTGGGCACGTCAGGCCTCACACGAAGCAGAATAGTCCGCCCATCAGGATTCCGTTCGAAGTCGCACAACCCGGCTCGAGTCCGCCGTGTCCTGAAGCATCTCAAGCACCGTCCGCTTGTTGACCGGATGGCGGAGCTGCGCAGAAAGTTCACGCAGCGGAATCAGCACAAACCGTCGTTCACTCAGGCGCTCGTGAGGAATCGTCAGGACCGAAGAGTGGACGAGGACATTTTCGTAGAGCAGGATATCGATGTCAATCGGCCGCGGGCCCTTGGCGATCCCCGGATGCCGGCCCAGGGACCTTTCCACCGTCTGCAACGCTTTAAGGAGTTGCAGGGGCATGAGATCCGTGGCCACTTCGGCGACGCAGTTCACAAACCAGCGCTGGGGACGGAAATCCACGGGCTCGGTCTTGTAGTAGGAGGAGAGGCGGCAAACCTCAACCCGCGCTTCGCGAAGCAGGTCCAGCGCCCGGCGGATGTTGCCGACGCGGTCTCCCATATTCGAACCCAAGGAAAGATACACGCGCTTCGAACTGCCGGCTGCCGAGTGAGGAAGAGTTGGAGTTCGTTGTGCAGCATCCATGGCCAGATGTTGAATCAGAATCCTCCAGCGCGATCAGTCGGCGGCTTCTTAGTCAAACAAGTTCGGGGGGGTACCGCCCGGCACAGGCACTTTGAGGTGCTTATACGCCGGCTCGTTCGCCTTGCGGCCGCTCTTGGTGCGGCTGATGAATCCCTGCTGCAACAGGTACGGCTCGACCATATCCACCAGCGTATCGACTTCTTCATTGAGCGTGGCGGACAAGGCTTCGACACCGACCGGCCCGCCCTTATAAAGCCTGATGATCGTGGTGAGAAAGCTCCGGTCGAGGTCGTCGAGCCCCAGTTCGTCCACGCCCTCGAGCTTCAAGGCGTCGCGCGCAATATTGGTAGTGATCCGTCCGCTGGCTTTAACCTCGGCAAAATCGCGAACGCGGCGAAGCAGCCGGTTGGCGATGCGGGGCGTGCCCCGCGCCCGTTGGGCGATCTCGGCGGCGCCCGCGTCGTCAATCTCGATGCCAAGTATTCGCGCCGACCGCAGCACAATCCGCCGCAGCTCTTCGACGTTGTAGAACTCCAGATGGAAGAAGAGTCCGAAGCGGTTGCGCAGGGGTGCGGAGAGACTCCCGGCGCGCGTCGTCGCTCCCAGGAGCGTGAATCTTTTCAGGGGAACGTTGATGGTCTTGGCGAACATTCCTTTGTCCACCACGAAATCCACCTTGAAGTCTTCCATGGCGGGATAGAGAAACTCTTCGATGTTGATCGGCAAGCGATGGATCTCGTCGATGAAGAGGATGTCCGTTTCTCCGAGGTTGGTGAGGATGCCCATCAGGTCGCCGGTGCGTTCGAGTGCCGGGCCGGAGGTCGTGGTGATCTTCGATCCCATGGCATTGGCGATGATGTAAGCGAGCGTTGTCTTGCCCAGACCGGGTGGCCCGTAAAAAAGCGCGTGCTCCAGCGGATCCCCGCGCTGCCGAGCGGCCTTCAGGGCGATCTCGAGCTTCTCCACAGCCTTCTTCTGCCCCACATACTCTTCGAGCGTAGGGGGGCGGAGAGTCCGATTGAAACCCTCTTCTTCCTTTGAAATAAGGTCTGGTGAGACCAGCCGCACTCTCGGCATATAGGTCCAGGTAACGGGTTTCAGGGTTCAGATTTTAGTTCGATTTTCAGGAGTCTTTCCCCGATGTCGAATCTCGATCGTGATCTTGCGAATCCCAGCCTCTCATTCCGGCTTGGGGTGCAACTGCTCGAACACCTTGCGCAGGAATTCCTCCGTAGTCTTCAGGTCCTTGTGCCGGGAAAAGATCTGGTCAGCAATCCGTTGCGCCTCGCTGCGCGCGTACTCGAGCTGAACGAGGATTTGCACCGCCTCAACTTTCAGTTCGGCGGAAGACTCCTGCTCGACGGAGAGCGGTTCCTCGGTGTGCGCCAACGCGAACTTGGTCATTTTCCCGCGCAGCTCGGTGATGATGCGTTCGGCGGTTTTCTTCCCCACATGAGGCAGTTCCTCCAGAAACGCCGTGTCGCCGCGCTCGATGGCCAACGCAATCTCGTTGAGGGGCCGGACCAGGCATTTGAGCGCCTTCATGAATCCCACGCCCGGCACCGTGGTGAAGGCCTCGAAGAACTCCCGGTCGAGAGGATCGAGGAAGCCTACGAGTTTCGGCGTCAGGTGGCCGCCGCCCAGCCCACCGTCGATGTAGTAGATCGTGTAGAGCGTCACGGGATTAGGCTGCTCGCCCTCGGGCGCCTGGCGGAGCCGCGCGGCAATTCCCGAGGGCACGAAGACCTCATAGCAGAGGGAATCCACTCGCACCAGCAGTGAATGCCGGCGGATACGGTCGTAGAGCACTTCGCCGCGGATTTCGGAGATCAGGAGATTCCTCCTCGGGAAAATTTCCTTCGCACCGCACTTTGCAGCCGCGGCCTCTTCGCGGGCACGGCGCGCGGATCTGAGCGCGCAGTTCGCAGAACGTTGACGTAGCACAACGCGGCGGCCAGGGCGTCGGCGACGTCGGGCGGATGCGGCACGCGAGTGAGCGAAAAGAATTGTTGCACGGCGCGCTGGACCTGCATCTTGCTGGCGTTGCCATTCCCCGTCACCGACTGTTTGATGCGCTTGGCCGAGAAATCCAGCACGGGTACGCGGGCCAGGCGCGCCGCCAGGCAGATGACGCCTCGCGCGTGGCCCATCAGAATCGACGTCCGGGGATAATCCGTATGACTGAAAACTTCCTCCAGGCACATCGCCTGGGGATGGAATTCATCCATGACCTCGCGCAGCCCGGCGAAGAGGGATTCGAGCCGCGCTGCGATATCCCCGCCACGCTGCCGCGCGCAGCGTATGACGCCGGCCTCGAGAAGTCTCACCTCGTCGGCCCTGCATTCCACCACGCCGTAACCGGTCAGATTCAAACCGGGATCGATGCCGATAACACGAGTGGAAGAATTCGACGCGCTTGCCATTCCCGAGGATTGTAACACCCCGCAAGAAACCAGCGGAAGCCTTTAGGCGAGGATGGTGGTGAACTGCCCGGCAGAACGATTCCTCACCGGGGAGTCGCATCGGGAAGGCCGCCATCGACGGGAATCGTGGCTCCGGTGGTGGGCGTCTGGCGCGTCGCAAAGAAGACCACGGCCTTGGCAACGTGGCGGGCGGTGACGGAAATCTTCAGGAGATTCCTCTGGCGGTAGTATTCCTCCAGCCCCTTCTCGTCCAGCCCCCGGGCGCGCATGCGGTCCGGACCCACTTCGGTCCACAGCCCTGATTTGCGCGACCCGTGGGAAAACACGGCGTCGGGAGCCACCATGTTGACGCGCACTCCGATTTCCGCCATCTCCAGACTGGCGATTCGCGCCAATTGGTGGGCCGCGGCCTTTGTCGCACTGTAAGCGCCGAACTTCGGCCCGGGAGAAAAGACGTTCTTCGTGGAGACGAAGACGATATCCCCGCCCGTCCCTTGCACTCTGAAGTGGCGCGCCGCTTCAGCGAGAAGGAGAAGCGTCCCTTCCACGTTCACGCGCTCCAGACGGCGGAAAGACTCCACATTCAATTCATCGAGAGGCGAAGCGAGAGCAACGCCGGCGTTCAGAACGACCAGGTCTACTCCGCCCCAGGTCCGGGCGACTGCACCAAAAGCCTGTGCCACGGAATCAGGATCGGTCACGTCGAGCGGAACGCCCACGACGCGAGGGCCGTGGGCCGCCTTCAGTTCCTCCGTGAGACTGTCGAGCGTATCGCCGGGAAGGTCCGTCAAGACCACATGGCAGCCCTGTTCCAGAAGTTCCTGAGCAATCCCCGAGCCGATCGCTCCCGCGGCGCCCGTGATCAGCCCGACTTGGCGGGCCAGCGGGAGTTTTGACTCGCCGCCCAGCTTGGCGTGCTGGAAACGGTGGTATTCCATGTCGAAGAGCTCGTCTTCCGGCAGTCCCTCGTAAGTTCCCATGGCCGCTATGTGGGCCTTGACCTCAAGCGTGTGGGCCGTAATGTCCCGCGCCACTCCTGCCGCGACCACATCCTTCCCCGCGCAAACCGCACCGAGTCCCGGCATGAGAATCACACGCGGAAGGGAATCGAGGCGGGCCAATCCAGCGGGCATGCGCGCCGCGTGCCTCTCAACATAGGCTTCGTATTCTGCTGAGTACTTCCGAATCGCGCCGGCGAGTTGCTCGCGCAAATGGGCGCTATCCGCATAATCGGGCTCATCGATCCACAGCGGCAGCGCCTTGGTCCGAATCAAATGATCGGTGGTCAGCGGAGGAGTCAGAGCCACCTCGCGGCCGCGGTCGGAGTCGACGAAATCCAGGACCTCACGGGTCAACAACGGCTGAAGGATGACACGCAGAAAAGGACGATCCGGGTCTCCTGTGGGCTGCGCCAGCAGTCCGCGTAGCACGGGCGCGACGCGCCTCAAGCGCTGTTCTGCCGTGGCGAGATCGGTTGGCTGCTTGACGGAGAGGCGCGGCTTGGCGCGCTTCGCCACGAATTCCTCCGCGCGGGTGACCAATTCAATCATCGTTTCATACGAGTCGCGCGCCGTCCCGCCCCAGGTGACTATTCCGTGCCGCCTCCAGACCATGGCCTTGGCCCGGGGGTTCGCCTCGAAGGCCGCAGCCGCGGCTTTGGCCAGCTTGAAACCCGGCCGGACGTAATCCAGAACGATGACCTCTTTTCCCAAAGCTTCTTTTACCAGCTTCTCTCCCTCCGTCTGGTTGGTCAGAGCCAGGATCACGTCAGCGTGCGTGTGATCGATGTACTTGGGCGGAAGGAACGCGTGCACGAGCGTCTCGACGGAGGGCGTGGCAGCGCTCGCGTCGAATAGGTGGGTCCGAATCTCATTTAGCATCGGCTCGTCGGAAAGGTCTTCGAGCGAGCGCAGCCGCTGCAGGTACCCGAGGTCGAGCCCGGGGTGGCCTTCGGGCTCGATCTTTGCCATGTCAAAGCCCGAGGCTTTGACGAAGATTGCAGGGACGGGCTCGCCCAAAAGGTTTTTGTAAGTGCCTTTCACGGACGTGTTTCCGCCACCGTGCAGAACCAGATTGGGCTCGGACCCGATCAGCCGGGCGCTGTAGGTTCGAAGAGCAAGGTCCTCGCCCCACTGCGGGCCATTTTGCGCGACGAAATCTTCCGCGTTCTTATCCGACCACCGGTTCTGCATCAAGACACCTTGGATTGTGCCCCCGGCCGTCCGGGGGAATCTCTCGACTGAGGGACGAGGGGATTTCTACTGCCTTGTCATCCGGCCCCGCCGGACGCGGTCCGCGCCGGCAAAGCCGAAAGCATGAGTCTGGCATTCTCTTCAGGAGTTTTGCCGTCAAAAACCGCGCTGCCGGTGACGATGATGTCCGCTCCCGTCTTCACGACCTCGGCGAGGTTGTTTCGCGTCACGCCGCCGTCAACGGCAACCAGGATTTCCCTGCCGGCCTCTTTCACCATCCGCTTCGCTCTGGCGACTCGTTCCGCGGCGGCGGGACCGAACTGCTGTCCCTTCCATCCCGGGTTGACAGCGAGAATCAGGATCAACTCGATTTCATCAAAGAGGGGCTCCAGAGTTTCGAGAGGAGTCCCGGGATTCAAGGCGACGCCGCGCACCAAGCCCCGTGCCGGATCGTTGGCGTTGGTCATGTTCCGCATCTGCTGGAGAGCGCGGTGAATGTGCGGGCCTGCTTCTGGATGAACCGTGACGATGTCCGCGCCTGCCGCTACGTAATCCGGGACCTTGTCCAGCGGCTCGGCGATCATCAGGTGCGCGTCCTTCAAGAGCGGCGTCCTCATGGCCTTGATGAACCGCGGGCCCACGGTCATTCCCGGACAGAAACAACCGTCCATCACGTCAATGTGAACGATGCGCACGCCGGTCCGTTCCAGCAGCGCCAGCTCCGAACCCAGCGACAACAGGTCGGCGGTGATGATTCCCACGCTCAACGTGGGAGACAACCGGCGCAATAGGTCTATGGTCTTCTGGTCGGGCATGCGCGGAGCCTCGTTTTCTGGAGCCTGGTGATCTTGTCGAAGGGCGGCTTAACGGCCCACCGGGGCTTCGGCCTTCTGCTCGTGCCTCAGGGTCTGGAAGAAATCGTAGGCATGTTCCGGCTTCATGCCCTCGTGAACAACTTTCCGCACTGCCAGGATCATGGCGACGGGAGCATCGGACTGGAAGATGTTCCGCCCCATGTCAACTCCCGAGGCGCCCTGGCTGATGGCGTTGTAGGCCATCTTCAGGGCATCGAGCTCGGGCAGCTTCTTCCCGCCTGCCATCACCACAGGAACCGGACAGGAGGCGGTGACGGTCTCAAATCCCTCCGCGCAATGATAGGTCTTGACGATGTGGGCCCCCAACTCGGCGCAGATTCTGCACGCCAGGCGCAGATAGCGGGCGTCGCGAGTAAGGCTCTTGCCCACCGCCGTCACGCCCAGCACTGCAACTCCGTGGCGGTTTCCAAGGTCCACCAGCCGCGTCATGTTGTGGACCGACTGGGTTTCGAATTCGCCACCCACAAAGACCTGCACGGCCACGGCGGAGGCATTCAGGCGGACGGCGTCTTCCATGGACATGGCGATGTTTTCGTTCGAGAGCTCCTTCAAGATGCTCGGACCGCCGCTGGCGCGCAGCACCACGGCGTTGCGGGAGGACGAAGGGATGGTGCTTCGCAACATGCCTCGCGTGAGCATCAGCGCGTCGGCGTGCGGGACCAGGGGCAGGATGTTGACGTCCACGCGCTCCAGCCCGGTCGTCGGTCCCTGGAAGTACCCGTGGTCGATGGCCAGCATCACCGTCCGGCCTGAGGCGGGATTGAAAATCCGCGAAAGGCGGTTCTGGATTCCCCAGTCGAGAGCGCCCGACCCTTTCAGGAAAAACGCCTGGTTCTTCGCGGGGATATCAAGATGAAAATCTTTGGTTTCGTTGGTGCCGTCGAGATCAGCCATTTCGTTTTTGTCTCCTCCATTTTCCTTGATTACGCATAAATTCCGCGCAGCTTCACGCTGAAGGCCACGCGGTCGATGGCCAGCATGTAGGCGGCGATGCGATTGTTGACGTTGTGCTTTTCGCCGTAGTGAGCAACGTCGTTGAAAGCCGCCACCTGAATTTGCTTGAGCCGTTCGTTCACCATGCCCTCCGGCCAGAAGTAGCCCTGCCGGTCCTGCACCCATTCGAAATAGGAAACGGTAACGCCACCCGCGTTGGCCAGGATGTCTGGAATGACGAAGACGCCGCGGTCAAAAAGGATCGAGTCAGCGGGGGGCGTGGTCGGGCTGTTGGCGCCCTCCACGAGAATCCGAGCCCGGATGCGGTCGGCGTTCTTGCTGGTGATCACGCTTTCGGTGGCCGCGGGAAGAAGGACCTCGCAGTCCTGTTCCAGGATTTCCATGTTGTCGATTTCTTCGCCGCCGGTGAAACCTTGAACGGTCTTGTTTTCTTTGACGAATTCATGGAGCGCCGGAATGTCCAGGCCGTGTGTGTTGAAGACCCCTCCGTGGATGTCCGAAACACCGATGATCTTGTATCCCGCCTCGTGCATCAGGCGCGCCGCCTGCGAACCGACGTTGCCGAAGCCTTGGATGATTACTCGTGTCTGCTCCCGCTGGCGCCCGAAGCGCTTCAGCGCCTGGTCGCACACAATCATACAGCCGCGCCCCGTGGCTTCCCGGCGGCCGCGCGAGCCTCCGAGATCGAAGGGCTTACCCGTGACGCTGGCCGTCACCGTATGGCGGACGTGCATGGAATACGTATCCATGATCCACGCCATGGTCTGCTCATTGGTGCCCATGTCGGGGGCGGGGACGTCCCGCTCCGGGCCGATGTAGTCGAGAATTTCCGCGGTGTAGCGGCGGGTGATGCGCTCCAGTTCGCCTTGCGAGAGTTTTTCGGGGTCGCAGACGATGCCTCCCTTCGCTCCGCCGAAAGGAATATTCACCACGGCGCATTTCCAGGTCATTTCGGCGGCAAGGCCACGGATTTCATCCAGGGTGACGTTGGGGGAGTATCGAACCCCCCCCTTGGAGGGCCCGCGCGCGATGCTGTGCTGCACCCGGTAACCGTCGAACACGTCGAGTTCGCCGCTATCCATCGCCACGGGGATATGCACGATGATCTCGCGGTTGGGGGTTCGAAGGTACTTGGTAAGTCCTGCGTCCAGGTTCAGCTTCTTGGTCGCCACGTCGAATCGGGCAGCCATCGATTCGTAAACACTCAGTTCCTTGTCCGTCTCAACTGGGCCCATGGGTCTCCGCAGGCTGGGGTCTACTCTCGTCGCGCAGGGCAGTATAACAGATGCCCCGACGAGGCAACAGCCGCCAACAAATCGCCTTCGCTTCCCCGCAAGCGCAGATCTCGGGCCGCAAACCAGAGAGCTCAACCCTGGATTCTTATTCGGAATTTGGATGGGAATCAGGCGACGGGACTGGGGGCAAACTCCGCGGATGGGGCGGTAGAGGCCTTCGGCTGGAGATCGCGGGAGTGGACCAGCGTCCAGGAGTCCTTCTCGCGCAGAAGTCGGTTGACGAGAGCGGCGTGCATGGCATGCCCGGCTCGTTCGGCAACGACGTGGCCCACCAGGGGATGGCCGAACAGGACCAAATCGCCGATGAGATCCAGGACTTTGTGCCGGCAGAACTCGTCGGGAAAGCGCAAGCCCTCGGGGTTCATCACGCCGTCCCGCGTCATCACCACGGCGTTCTCGAGGGATCCGCCGCGCACCAAACCGCTCTTGCGCAGCGTTTCCACCTCCTCGAGAAAACCGAAAGTCCGGGCGGGGGCGATTTCCGCCTCGTAGTTTCCCACGGCAGGATTGAAGTCCATCACCTGTTCGCCAATCAGAGGGTGCGCGAAGTTGATTCGGCAAGTGACATGGAAATACTCCGAGGGATACACGCCGATGCGCTTTGAGCCTTCCTCGACCTCAACCGGCCGCAAGACCTTCGCGTATCGCCTCCGTGCCCGCTGCCGGCGCAGCCCTGCCTGGGACATCAGCCGGAGGAAGGGAAGGGCGCTCCCGTCCAGGATGGGGACCTCCAGGTTGTCGATTTCGATGAAGGCGTTGTCCACGTTGGAGGCTGCAAGCGCCGACAGCAGATGCTCCGTCGTCGAAAGCAGGACACCTTTCTTCATGAGGCTCGTGGCGTAGCTGACGTGAGCGACGTTGCGGGCCGTCGCTTCGATCTCAAAGCCTTCCAGATCCGTTCTTTTGAA
>DATKYV010000313.1:0-12070 GCA_035528275.1 Terriglobia bacterium
AACGTCACCTCAAGTGCCTGGGCCCACCTCTCTAGGACTTTTAGCGATGGGACCTTGCGCCCGCATTCGACCCGGGAAACATAGGTGGAGGTTATTCCAGAACGCCTTACAATGTCGGTTTGTGAGAGCTCCTTCTCAATCCTGACCTTCCGCAGCTGCTTGCCGATATCCATAGTTCACCAAGTGCCATGAATGGCAGAAAACGTCAAGTCCCGAAAACACGCCTCGTGCTTGGCCTGATAGATTTACTGGGATATGATTTATATATTATAAATAGCCATTATATTCCACACACAGTATATACATTGTCATCACGTTTTGCAAAACGAAGCCGTTATCCTGCGTAATTTCAACAACATGCGAAATCAGGACCAAAGATTTCGAAAAACATGCCGGGAAACCTGATGGACGTGAGGAAGATGATGTCGAAACTGTTTGGACTTACAACGACCCGCTGAGGTTTCGTGGGTTTTCCTTCGATGCCGAACTCACGCCCGAGGGTGAACTGACTGATCTGCTGCTCTCCAGCGCCGGCAACTGAAGGCGCGAGCGTTCCCCCCTTCCTTGACAATTGCCCCGCCAATCCACAAGAATGACGGGTTCTTACCTCTGGCGAATGCGCTTTCGCGCCGGGGCAGCCCTTGTTTGGTGGATTCAAGGTTTACGAAAGGTCGGATTCATGCGTTGGAGTGAAGTATTCATCCCCACGTTGCGCGAGGTTCCGGCGGAAGCCGAAGCCGCCAGCCACCAGCTTCTGATGCGGGCCGGATACATCCGCCAGGTGGCGGCCGGCGTCTACGCGTATCTTTACCTCGCCCAGAGATCCTTCCTCAAGATCGCTCAAATCATTCGCGAGGAGATGAACCGCATTGGCGGCCAGGAATTCTACCTGCCGGCGCTGAACCCGGCGGAGCTCTGGAAGGAGTCCGGCCGGTGGGACTCCGTGGATGTGATGTTCAAGTTCAAGGACCGCACGGATCACGAGATGTGCCTGGGCATCACCCACGAAGAGGAGATGACAAATATCGCGCGGGGCGAACTGCGCTCCTACAAACAATTGCCGCAGATTTGGTATCAAATCCAGGAAAAATTCCGCGATGAGCCGCGGCCCAAGGCCGGCCTCTTGCGCCTGCGGCAGTTCATCATGAAGGACTCTTACTCCTTCGACCTGGACGATGCCGGGCTGGACGTGAGCTACGACAAGCACGTAGACGCTTACCGGCGCATCTTCGAGCGCTGCGGTTTGAAATTCCTGCACGTCGACGCGTATTCGGGCATGATGGGCGGCAAGGTTTCGAGCGAGTTCACCGCTCCGGCGGAATCGGGCGAAGACTGGATCGCCCACTGCGAGTGCGGCTTTGCGGCCAATCTTGAGAAGGCCGAATCGGCGCCTACTCCTTGCGCCGACCCTGCCGGCGACGCAGCTCCCGAGCCCTTCGCCACTCCCGGGCAGAAGACGATCGACGATTTGGTGAAGTTCACAGGCGAAAGCCCGGCGCGGATGATCAAGACCCTCGACTATGTGGTGGAAAGCCAGCCCCTTGTTCTCCTGTTGCGCGGCGATCACTCCCTGAGTGAAACAAAGCTTGCGGCGACGCTTGGGACCGCGGTCTTTCGTGCCGCCACCCCCGAGGAGGCGCTGGCACTGCACGGCGCCCACTTGGGATCGCTCGGACCGGTGGGCCTGAAGGGTGTGCGCATCGTGGCCGACCGCGCCCTGGCCGGGCGCAAGAACATGATCACCGGAGCCAATCGCGACGATTTTCACCTTCGCAATGCATCGCCCGGCCGGGACTTTACCCCGGAGTTCGCGGACATTCGCCAGGTGCAACGGGGCGATCTGTGCATTCGTTGCGGCAAGCCGCTGGTTCTGACCAAGAGCATCGAGTTGGGACACGTTTTCAAACTGGGGCGGCGGTATTCGGAGATCATGCACGCCTCGGTTCTCGACGCCAGCGGCAAGGAAGTGCCTCTGGTGATGGGCTCGTACGGCATCGGTTTGGAACGCATCCTGAGCGCCGGCGCGGAACAAAACCACGATGCCGACGGCATGTTTCTGCCGCGTTCCATGGCGCCTTTTGACGTGATTCTCACGGCCGCCAACATGGACGATGGGGCCGTCCGTTCGGCGGCGGAACTCCTATATGAGGAATTGCGCTCCCGGTCGATCGAAACGCTTTTCGATGACCGGAACGAACGGCCGGGGGTCAAGTTCAAGGATGCCGACTTGATCGGCGTTCCGTTCCGCGTGACCGTTGGTAAACGAAAGCTCGAGCAGGGGCTTGTGGAGGTCTTCGAGCGCTCGACAAAGCGGGTGCGTGATGTTAAGCTTGAAAATGCGGTGAAGTTTCTGGAGCAAGATTACCTCGGCTAGCCCGCGGGAACCAGTGCAGACCGGGGGTACAAGCATGCAACACACGGCATCGGGCAGAGGCTACCCAAAACTGATTTTCACCCTCCTGGTCCTTGGGGCCGTTGGGTACGTCGCCATCAAAGCAATTCCTATCTACGTCCACAACTACGAGCTTCAGGACTTCATCCGCCAACTGGCCATCCGTGCGACGGTGGATCGTACCTCGGCTGAAGCCGTCCAAAACAACATTCTCGCCGAAGCCGAAGAGTTGGATCTTCCGATCATGCGCAGAGATGTCAAAGTCACTGTCAACAGCAACGGGGTGACAATCGAGCTCGACTACACGGTTCCCGTGGATCTCAAGGTCTACACTTGGATGCTGCACTTTACGCCTTCGGCCACGAATCGGGCGCTATAACCCGTGGCTCACCGCCGACGTCCCGCAATCCGTAAGACTCCCAGGTTCCCAAGAACCGGCAAGTCCCCGCGCGGCAGGGGGGCGAGAGGGTGGGAAAAGGTCCTCCTCGGTCTCGGCCTGTTGGGCCTCCTGGTTTCCACGGGCGTCTTTGTTTATTACTACGTCCGATTCTCCCGAATCATAGACGCGCGCCTGAGCGGCGAGGTGTTTGATAACGCATCGCTGATATTCTCTGCCCCCGTGGAGATTCGGGCCGGGCAGGCGATCACCTCCGAAAACGTTGAGGCGCGATTGCGCAGGGCCCTTTACACGGAGGGGAAAGGCGAGTCGGAATTCGGTTTCTATCAGCGAGAAGGGAACCAGTTGGAGGTCCATCCCGGCCCGGCATCTTTTCTGCGCGCCGAAGGGATTGGTGGAGGGCCTATCAGCCTGGGATTTCGGGACGGCCGGGTGACCTCCATCACCACGGCCGGGGAGGCGACGCCTCTCGACCAATGCTGGCTGGAACCAGAGGTGATCACCACCCTCTTTGACCGTTCGCGGACCAAGCGGCGCCTGGTTCGCTACCAGGACTTATCTCCCGTCCTCGTGAACGCCATTCTGGCCACCGAAGACCACCGGTTTTTCTCCCACCATGGGGTGAACTTCTTCCGGATCATCGCCGCGACAATCAAGGGCGTGAGAGATGACGAGCGAATTCGCGGCACCAGCACGTTGACCATGCAGCTCGCCCGCAACTTCTTTCTGACGCGTGAGCGGACGCTCGAACGGAAGGCGGCGGAGATCTTTCTGGCATTGCTCCTCGAGCAGCGGCTGAGCAAGGAGCAAATCTTCGAGCTGTACGCCAACCAGATCTATCTGGGGCAACGCGGGAGCTTCGCGATCCACGGCGTGGGCGAAGCGGCCAGCGTCTACTTCAACAAGGACGTGGGGAGTTTGACGCTTCCCGAGGCTGCCCTGCTGGCAGGGATCATTCGCGGACCGAGTTTCTATTCTCCGGACAGGCATCCGGCGCGAGCGCTTGAGGTCCGCAATGTTGTCCTCCGCCGGATGCGGGAAGTCGGATTCATCACGCCCACCGAGGCCGACAGTGCTTCGGCGGCTCCGCTCGGTGTCACGCAGCAGAACGTCGAAGCGAACCAGGCGCCGTTCTTCGTCGACATGGTCAAGGACCGGTTGCTGGAGCAATTCTCGGAGCGCGACCTGATCTCTCAAAGTTACCGGGTCTACACCGCGCTGGATCTCGACCTGCAACTCGCCGCGTCCGAAGCCGTGCGAACCGGCATCGCGGAAGTTGACGAGCAGCTCGGCAAGCGAAAATCGCGGAAAGACTCGCCGCCGGAACCCAACCAGCCTCAAGTGGCGCTGGTTGTGCTGGACCCGCACACAGGCGCTATCCGAGCGCTGGTTGGCGGGCGCGACTATGGCGCCAGCCAATTGAATCACGTTCTGGCGAAGCGCCAGCCGGGCTCTTCTTTTAAACCTTTCGTTTATGCCACGGCGCTGAGTTCGGCTGTGGATGGCTGGCAGCCCCTCATCACACCGACGACCATTCTTCTGGACGAGCCCACCACTTTCCAGTACGGCGATGAGCCGTATGAGCCCGAAAACTACAAGCAGGAATATCATGGCCCGGTCACGCTGAGGGAGGCGCTGGCACATTCGCTCAACGTTGCCACCGTCCGCCTGGCGGAAATGGTGGGCTTCGATCGGGTGAGGAGGCTGGCGGTGGCCGCGGGAATCAACCATGACCTGCTCCCCACCCCCGCGATTGCGCTGGGAGCGTACGTGGCGACTCCGCTGGAAATCGCGGGGGCCTACACGATTTTTGCCAACCAGGGCCGCTACGTCGTGCCGAACTTCATCCAGAAGGTGGCTGATACTTCGGGCAAAACTTTGTGGCGGACACGAAGAGAAACGCGTGAGGTTCTCGACCCGCGCGTCAGCTACATCATGGTGAGTCTGCTGCAGAGCGTGATCAACAGCGGAACCGGAGCGGGGGTAAGGAGCCGCGGCTTCACGCTTCCTTCCGCAGGCAAGACCGGCACGTCTCACGATGGTTGGTTTGTCGGCTTCACGCCCAGCCTGCTGGCAGCGGTCTGGGTCGGCTACGACGACGACCGCGAGTTGCATCTCTCCGGGGCTTACTCGGCCCTTCCCGTATGGACCGCATTCATGAAACGTGCGGCGGAGATTCCCGCCTATCGAAACGAGGAGCCTTTTGCGGCTCCGACGGGAGTGGTTACTGCAACGATCGACACAAGAACCAACCTGCTGGCCAGCGCCGAATCTCCTTACACCCGAAACGAGGTTTTCATCGAAGGGACGGTTCCCGCCGCCGAAGGCCCGCGACCGGGCGGCGTGTTTGGAATCCTGGGCAGGATGTTTCAGCCGGGAGGGGTTCCGACGGTACCCGCCGCGGTCACTTCGCCGCCGCTGCCGCTTCCCGAAGGTGCTCCTCCTCCCGGCCAAGGGATGAACGGGCAAGTTCCACCGGAACCCCCGGAAGCACAGCCGGCAAAAAAGAAGGGCGGCGTGATCCGGAAATTTCTTTCGATTTTCAAGGGAGGCCAGTCGGAGGAGGAAAAGAAGCCGAGCCCTCCCAAGGACACAAAACAGCAGTAGAACGAAGCGCGCCAAGACCTGGTGCGCTCCTGCTCGAACGCGGGGGTGAACCATGAAACCGAGGATTCTGCTCCAACCGGCAACGGTGACTCTGGGTCTTATCGTTGCCCTGGGCCTTTCCTTCCAGGCCGCCGGACAAGAGCCCAAGGAAACTCTCACTCAACCGGACCTTTCATCTTCCTCGCTGAGCCAGGAAACGAAATCTTCCGCTTCCGAGCCCAAGCGGGAGGTTTCCCTGGAGGACCGCGCAGACATTTTCATGGCGCGCAAGTCTTATGCTGACGCCGTGGATTACTACCAGCGCGCCATGAGGGAGGGACGAGGCTCCGACCCCAGCCTCTGGAACAAGGTTGGCATCGCCTACCAGCAGCAACTGAACTACAAAGCCGCCCGGAATGCGTACAAGAAGGCCATCAAGCTCAACAAGGTCTTTGCGGAGGCGTGGAATAATCTGGGAACGACTTACTTTCTGCAGAACAAGGCGAAGAAATCCATCAAGTACTACCGTCAGGCCATCAAGCTGAATCCCTCGGGCGCGTCTTTCCATGTCAACCTGGGAACCTCCTTGTACAAGCGAAAGAAGATCCCCGAAGCCTTGGAAGAATACCGGACGGCGCTGGCGCTTGACCCGAATGTCCTGACAGACCGGTCGTCCGTGGGCACGGTGTTGCAGGCTCAGGGGGCTGATCCGAAATTCTATTTCTATCTGGCGAAGGTCTTCGCTTCGCTGGGACGACCGGCCGAGGCCGTACGGTATCTGCGTCGCGCTTTTGAGGACGGCTTCAGCAATCAGAAACAATTGGACGAAGACCCCGATTTCCAGAAGATCAGCGAGTATCCGGCTTACGTCGAGCTGAGGAACAATCCTCCCGTTCCGATCAAGGATTAGAACCGCCCGGTTTCAACGCCCGCTCGCACGGTGATCCGGTCGAGCGGGCGCAGCTCCCCCTCGGTGTTATAATCAGAGTTGAGTGACAGCATGAAGAAGATCCTTGCGTTGTTTCTTCTGCTGGGTGCCGGGAACCTCCGAGCCGCGGGCACGGCGCGCACCGTGCTGGTGTTTCCCTTTGAAAACCAGAGCGCCCGCCCGGACCTCCAATGGATTTCCGAGAGTTTCGCCGATGTGGTTTCCTCGCGCCTTTCGGGGCCGGACCGCTATGTCGTGGGCCGGCGGGAGCGCAACTCGGCGTTCGAGCAGATGGAGATTCCACTGGGCGCGTCTTTGACGCTGGCGAGCAAGTTCAAGCTGGCCGAGTCGCTGGGCGCGGACTGGGCGGTCGTGGGAATATTCGACCTCGACGGCGATCGCCTGATCGCGCACGCCCAGCTTCTGGATATCGACCGCCTGAAGCTCTTTCCTCCTCTGGAGACCAGCGGAGCCCTCACCGACCTCGTTGACCTGCAGACCCGACTGGCCTGGCGGCTTCTCGCCACCTACGATTCGGACTTCACGGTGGGAACCGAGGAGGACTTTCGGCGCAGATTCCCGGAGGTCCGACTGGACGCTTTCGAGAATTACATCCGCGGAATCCTGACCGGTGACCCGGAGGCCAAAGTCCGATTCCTTCGGGAAGCCGACCGTTTGAATCCCGCCGACCGCCGTGCCGCGCTGGAGCTGGGCCGCTACTACTGTGATGAGAAAGACTACGTGAACTCCGCGCGATGGGTCCGAAAACTCGATGTCCGCGATCCGGACTACAACGAGGCGCTGTTCCTGCTCGGTGTGGACGAGTTCTTCATGGGGCGGAATGCCGCGGCGGGAAAGGCGTTCGCAGAATTGGCGGAGAGACTGCCTCTGAACGAGGCGCGGAACAACCTGGGCCTTCTCCGCGCCCGGCGCGGCCGCTTTTCGGATGCGCTCGACGATTTCAAAGCGGCCTACCAGGGTGATCCATCGGACCCGGACTATTGTTTCAATCTCGCGGCGTGTTTGTGGTCGCTGAATCGTTTCGAGGAGGCATCCCGCTACCTGCAGGAGGCTATTCGCCTTGCCCCCGACGACCCGGAGGTTCACTCCTTGCTGGCGATGGTGTCCGGCAAACTGGGTCGTCGTGATGTGGAGCAACGTGAGCTCCGCTGGCTCCAAGAGCAGGAAGTCAGCCCGGCCGACCAGGAGGGGGACGGCCCGCGGCCGATCCTCCGCTTGAAAAGCACCTACGACCCGCGGGAAGTCCGCAAGCCGCCGCTGGCGGCACAGACGTCCGGGTAGTTTTGTTGGGGGCGGGCGATTACACCACTGAACCCGGCAGAGCCCGGAGGCGGAGGCGGGAAAGCCGGCGAAGGAAATGAAGGATCGTTCCGTAGCGGAAAGGCAGAATCCATGAAGACGAAAAGCTCTTTCACGCGTGCGGCTCTGGGTTTCTCGTTTGTCTTTGCTTTCGTCATCGGCGGGAGCGGGGCGCCCGGGGCGCGGGCGGAGGGCCGCCCCGTGGTGATTGTCATCAAACTCGATCAGATGGTGCATCACGTCAGCGCCGGATATATCGTTCGCGGAATCCAACACGCCAATGCCATCAACGCCGATGCCGTGCTGCTCGAGCTCGATACGCCCGGTGGACTCCAGAACTCGATGCGGTCCATCATCCAGAGCATTCTTGATTCGCGCGTTCCCATCATCACTTATGTGACGCCCAGCGGAGGTGGCGCGGCGTCGGCTGGCTTTTTCGTCTTGATGGCCGGCGACGTGGCGGTCATGGCGCCGGGAACCACCACCGGCGCGGCGCACCCGGTGGTCATCGGCGGCGTCAACATCGGAAAGACGATGGAAGCCAAGATTGAGAACGAAGCCGCGGCTTACATCCGCACTCTGGCGGAAAGACGGGGGCGCAACTCCAAGCTCGCCGAAGAAGCCGTCCGCGAGAGCCGCTCGTTCACCGAGAAGGAAGCCCTCGAGGGCCAGCTCATTAACGCCGTCGCCGCCACGCCACAGGATATCTTCGCCGAGTTTGATGGCAAGACCGTGGGCCGGGTGAACGACACGACCACCACGTTGCACCTGGCCGGTGCCGTGACGGAGCCCTTCTCGATGGGCCGTCGCGAGCGCTTCTTCGCCTGGATCGCCGACCCCAACATCGCCTTCCTGCTGGGGGCGGCCGGGGTCGCCTGCCTGTACATTGAATTCACCCACCCGGGCCTGGTGGCGCCGGGTGTGGTGGGAGCGGTGGCACTTGTCATGGCCATGTATGCATTCAACCTGCTGCCGATTAATACCTTCGGGATTTTGCTGATCATCCTGGCGCTCGTGCTGTTCGTGCTCGAGGCAAACATCACCTCTCACGGGGCGCTCGCAGCGGGCGGTGTGGTGGCCATGGTTATCGGCGCGATGATCCTGGTGGATTCGCCCTGGCCGGAGGCGCGCATTCAGCTCTCCACCGCCCTCAGCGTGACCTTGCCGCTGGCCATCATCATGGTAATCCTTCTCCGTTTTGCCATCGCCGCGCAGCGAAGTAAGAGCGTCACCGGCCGGCAGGGCATGATTGACTCGACGGGCGTGGCGCAGACCGACCTCGACCCGGAGGGAAAGGTCCTGGTCCGCGGGGAGATTTGGCACGCCCGCAGCTCCACGACCATCCCGAAGGGCACGCGGGTCCGCGTGCGGTCGCTCGATGGCTTGACGCTTCTTGTTGAGCCCAGACCGGAATCCGGCTAGACTGGCTGCGGGTCGCACCATTGCCCGCTGTGTCCCAGCGAAGTCAACGTAAAGGAGGGCATCATGAGCTATTTCACCGGGGTCGTGATTTTCATCCTGGTCATCTGGGTTGCGAACTGCTTGAACGTGCTCCGCGAGTATGAGCGCGCCGTGGTCTTCCGCCTGGGAAGGCTCCAGAAGGGCTACCAGAGTCCGGGGCTGATATTCATTCTCTGGCCCATCGACAAGATGGTGAAAATCTCCCTGCGGATCGTTGCCTGGGATATCCCGCCCCAGGACGTCATCACCCGGGACAACGTCACGGCGAAGGTCAACGCGGTCGTTTTCTACCGGGTCATGGACCCGCAGTTGGCCGTCGTCGAGTTGGAGAGCTACCGCTACGCCGTCGAACAGTTGGCGATGACCACGTTGCGTTCGGTGCTGGGTGAAGTGGAGCTTGACGACCTGCTCTCCCAGCGCGAGAAACTCAACGTGCGGCTGCAAGCCATTCTCGACGAGCACACGGACGCCTGGGGGATCAAGGTCACCAAGGTGGAAGTGAAGGCAGTGGATTTGCCGCAGGAAATGCAGCGCGCCATCGCCCGCCAGGCGGAGGCGGAGCGCGAGCGGCGGGCCAAGATCATCCACGCGGACGGCGAATTCCAGGCCGCCGAAAAGCTGGCCATGGCGGCCGGCAGGATTTCGCAGGAACCGGTGGCCATCACTCTGCGGTATCTGCAGACGCTCACCGAAATCGGCACCGAGAAGAATACGACCATCGTGTTTCCGTTGCCGGTGGAATTGCTTTCGGCGATCATGGGTAAGATTGCCGGTGCGCAGCCGCCGGACGGGGCGACGAAGTAGGCGCGGCCCGTCAGGTGACGGGCCGACCAAAGCTGAGAACTAGGGAGTGTCATGGGTCCAGGTCGAGAGTCCAAACGAGATGAGCGAGGCCTTTCCGCCCGATACCTTGTGGTGGTTTTCCTGATGGGAGTGGCGGCCTGCGCCGTTTTCTTCTCCCTGGGATTCCTGGTCGGATACAACGAACGGCCGTTCAAGGGTGCGACCACGACCGAGCAGGTGACGCCCTCGCCCGTGATTCCGCCGACCGTGAATCCGCCCTTGGAGGAGGTTCCGTCGCCGGGGAAGAGTCCTCCTCCGGCAACCGCCGCCAAGGGGGCCACCCCGGCACGGCAGGAGGCCACGAAGCCTGCTGAGGAGCCGAAGGCCGCTTCTCCCGCCGCCGCAACTCCGTCGGGCCCGGTTCCCTCGGGGTTCGCCGTCCAGGTGGCTGCTTCGCGGAGCAAGTCGGACGCGGAAAACCTGGTCAAGGAACTGGGTTCGCGCGGGTATCGGGTCTTCCTGGTGACGCCGGAGTACGCCAAGGCCGGCGACAATCTCTACCGCGTCCAGGTGGGACCTTTCGCAACGCGCGAAGACGCCGAGAAGGCCCGCGATAAGCTGGCGAAAGAGGGCTTCAAGCCCTTCATCAGGCATTGACCGCGGAGAGCCGAACCGGCAAAACGGTGTCGGGCCTCCCGGTTGACACGGCCCTGGAGGCGCAGCCCACGGACGCCATCGAGGGGAAACCCGTTTCTTCCAGGTACTCACTTCAGAACCCTTTCCTCAGGTTGAGCGCCGCCACACTGAGCGGCGTGTTGCTGTTCTCCTCGTTCCCTGAGATTCATTGGCACCTGCTGGCCTGGATCGCCGGCGTCCCATTGCTGGTCGCGCTGGTGAACGAGCCGAGTCTGGGCCGCGCCTACGTTTGGGCGCACCTTTGCGGCGCGGTGTTCATCGGTGGAAGCTGCCACTGGTTCCTCGACGTTCTGGAAATCCACGGAGGATTGAGCGCCCCGCTCGCCATCTTCGCTGTGGGGCTCTTTCTCGCGGTCTATCCCGCCATCTACGGAGCGTTCGGCATCGCCATCGCGTGGACGGCGCGGCGCTCCCCGGCGGCAGCTCTCGGGCTCAGCCCGTTTCTCTGGGTCGTTCTCGAGCTGGGCCGGTCGTACTGGATGACCGGTTTTCCCTGGAACCTGCTGGGATACGCCGTCGAAGCCCCGGGGCTGCGGCAGTTGGCCTCCTCGACGGGGGTTTACGGGCTTTCTTTTCTGGCCATGGCCACCAGCGCCTTTGTGGCCTGGGTGCTGCTCGAGCCGCGGCGGCGAGCGCTGCAAGTTGCGGGCATCGCGTGGGTCGGGTTGCTGGGGTTGGCGAACTGGTATTTGACGCCGCCACCCGTCGCCCCGGGGTCGAGGGTCGCTCATCTGGTTCAGCCCAACGTTCCACTGGACGTGGAGAGCCTGGTGAATTGGGCTCCGTGGAATAACCCGAGGCCGCTCGAGGGATTGTTGGCCATCACCGCGGCGAGCGTCGACCGGCTGCCCTCCGATAACGCCCACCCGCTGCTTGTCGTCTGGCCGGAAAATTCCGCGCCCTTCTATTTCGATGGCGACGAAATCTTTCACAGCGCTGTGATCGGCATGGCGCGTCGCAACAAAGCCTATGTGGTTTTTGGAACGGTGACCTACGCCGACCCGCAACACACTCAGCCCAAGAACTCCGCCATCGTGCTCGACCCCGCGGGGCGCGTGGTGCTGGCCTATGATAAGATTCATTTGGTGCCCTTCGGGGAGTACGTGCCGAGCTGGGCCTTTCCGGACCTGGTGGGAAAGATCACCCACGAGGCGGGGAATTTTGTGGCCGGCTCGGAATACAAGGCCGCGGTGACGCCGGAGGGGGCGCTGGGGATTTTCATTTGTTATGAGTCGGTGTTCCCCCAGCTTGTGCGGGCCCTGACTCCCGACGGACCCGGCGTGCTGGTCAACATCTCGAACGACGCCTGGTTTGGCGGCTCGGCCGCCGCCGCGCAGCACCTGGAAATGGCCCGCCTGCGGGCCATCGAGAACGGCCGATACCTGTTGCGGGCGACAAACGACGGCACCACCGCCATCATCGACCCTTACGGGCGAGTGGTCGAGAGCCTCCCGCGTTACCGGCAGGAAGTTCTTGCCGGCCGTTTTGATTATCTGGCGGGACGGAC
>DATKYV010000314.1:0-14731 GCA_035528275.1 Terriglobia bacterium
CCGCGGTTGATTTGCGGGCAGAATCAATCCTGGGTCGGTGATCGTGAAAAAGCCGACGCCTGGAAAAACCCCAACGGCGGATGGCGACCTGATGCCCACATCCGCGATTTCCCACTGTCCGCCCTATTGCCGTTCCAACTATTTCGCACTAATTCGGTGAGGGGCGACGTCGAGGATTTTGCCGAGACCTTGCGATGCGAACCTTGGCGGATTAAGTTGGAACGGCACTAGTCGTAAATTTCCCGGCGGTGGCCGACAAGATGGACGGTCAGCACCTTTCGGTTGCGGTCAGGCTCGTAGAGAACACGGTAGCCGCCAACCCGAAGTTTCGATAATCCCGAAAGATCTCCGCTGAGGGTTTCTGGTGTGAGCGACTCAAAGTTTTCCGCGAGCCAGCGAAGTTTGTTCATGATCCGTTGGGCGACGGCTTTATCAAGTTTCTCTAAGTCCGCTAATGGCTCGGGAAGGAATTCGATTTGGTACATCTACCATTCCAAGCCGAGCTGGGCGGCGACATCGGTGGCAGGGGTAGTCTGACGTGAGTCCTGAGGCAGGTTGAGAGACTTTAGTAGGCGCTCTCGAACCTCGGGGCGTAGTGTCAAACCTTCGTCGGGATCGCCCAGTAGCTCGCGGAACTTCTCCTCGACCACTTCGGCGATGAGCGACCTCAACTGATCTATCGAAAGATCCTTGACGGATTGCATGACAATTGGCTCCACCGGTATTCTACATCCACTTAGGCGAAAACGCACGCCGCGTTCGCACCTGACAGCTTGCTTGGATTTCCCATCCGTTCGTGGTTTTCCTTTGGTATAAGTATTGGCCGGAAACACATGGGAACAATCGAGATTCTATCTCCGAACCGATCGCTTTTCCCAGGAGGCATACATGATGCTCAGAATGATCCGCAGCTTCGCCCTAATAGTTATTCTGATGCCTGCTGCTGTTGCCCACGCCAAGCGCCCCATCACCTTCGAAGACCTGATGAAGGTGCAGCGCATTTCCGACCCGCAGGTTTCGCCTGACGGACGCTGGGTGGCGTACGTTCAGGGCTCCGTCGACCTGGAAGCCAACAAGACCAGGCGGCACATCTGGCTGGTAACCAGCGACGGCGGCGAACGCCGCCAGTTGACGCGCGGTGAAGGCTCCGACACGCGGCCGCGTTGGGCGCCGGATGGAAAATCCATCGCCTTCATCTCCAACCGCGGCGGGAAATCCCAGGTTTGGATTATCCCGGTGAATGGTGGCGAGGCATATCCGTTGACGTCAATCTCCACGGAAGCCGACGGCGTCGTCTGGGCCAGCAAAGGCGACACGCTGCTTTTCACGTCAAAGGTCTATCCCGACTGCTCCGATGACGATTGCAACAGCAAACGGGCGGAGGAAGCCGCAAAGAGTAAAGTGAAGGCGCAGATTATTGACGAGCTGCTCTTCCGCCACTGGGACGAATGGCGCGACGGCAAGTACACGCACCTGTTCGCCGTCTCTTCCAAGGGCGGGCCGCCGCGCGACTTGACGCCCGGGGCGGTGGATTCGCCCACCTGGTTCCTGAGCGCGCCGGACGCCTACGCGATTTCTCCCGACGGTTCCGAGGTCTGCTATTCAGCGAACCACTCGGGACACCCTGCCTGGAGCACCAACAACGATCTCTATCTTGTATCCGCCGCCGGCGGCGAGCCGAAGAACACCACCCAAGACAATCCCGGCTCCGACGCCTCGCCGCAGTACTCGCCCAACGGCCGCTATATCGCCTACACTTCGCAGGCGCGAGACGGGTATGAATCCGACCTCGTCCGCCTGCGCGTCTACGACCGGCAAACGCAAACCGTGAAAGACGTCACGCCTGGATTCGACCAATGGGTGGACGGTTTCGCCTGGGCGCCGGACAACGACACGATTTACTTCACCGCTCCGGAACGGGGACGCGAGCCGATTTTCAAGACCTCGGTCAACAATCCCAAAGTGGTAAAGGTCGCGGAAGGATCCATGAGCGACCTCCAAGTGATGCCGGGCGGCATCGCCCTGGTCTTTACTCGCTCGAGCCTGACGCAGCCCGCGGAAGTCTACCGGCTCCTTCTCAATTCCGGCGCCGTGCCCATGCAACTGACCCACGCAAACAATGGATTGCTGGGGGAACTCGACATGAATCCCGTCGAGGATGTAACCACCCAGGGGGCGCTGGGCGCCGAAATCCACAGCCTGCTCGTCAAGCCGCCGGGCTTCGATCCCAACCGCAAGTATCCGGCCATTTTCCTGGTCCACGGCGGGCCACAGGGTGACTGGTCCGACTCGTGGGGCTACCGCTGGAACGCCCAGATGTTTGCCGCGCCCGGCTACGTGGTGATGATGACCAATTTCCACGGGTCCACCAGCTACGGCCAGGCGTTTGTCGAGGAGATTTCGGGCGACTGGGGCGGTGCGTGCTACGACGACCTGATAAAGGCAACAGACTATCTGGAATTGTTGCCCTACGTCGATAAGAGCCGGGTGGGCGCAGCCGGAGCGTCCTTCGGCGGCTACATGATCAACTGGATCGCCGGACACACCAATCGCTTCAAAGTCCTGGTCTCCCACGACGGCGTTTACGACAACCGTAGCATGTACGGCGAGACGGAAGAACTCTGGTTCGATGAGTGGGAATTCAAAGGTCCCCCGTGGGATAAGCAAGCGGCGGCCTTGCGGGATAAGTTTTCGCCGTCCTACTTCATCCAGAATGCCCGGACACCCATGCTCATCGTGCACGGCGAGCTCGACTACCGCGTGCCGCTGGGGCAAGGAATCCAGATCTTCACTTCCTTGCAGCGATTGGGTGTGCCCTCAAAGTTCCTCTACTTTCCGGACGAAGGTCACTGGGTGCTGAAACCACAGAACAGCCGTCTGTGGTACAAGACGGTGCTGGCGTGGCTGGGCGAGTACCTGAAGCCGTAGGCAGGCTGGTTAGAGTTGAGAGTTCAGAGTTGAAAGTTGAAAGCAGCGGCGCGCGTTGTCCGTTGCCCGTTGTCCGTGGTCCATTGTGGCGGCGCTCGGTGGGCGCCGTTGAGGGTTGAGAGTTAAGAGTGCAGGGGCGCGCGGCGCGCCCGATTGTGCAAATGTAGTTCGAACTCCTCAGCGAAATCGCCGATTCCGAAACGATCGCAGCGGGAACATCGATTCGTGAGATTGCTCGCCTGCGAAAGCGCTACGGACAGGGGCGCTGGCGAAAGAAAAAGGGCGTTGGAACAGTGCGCCTCGCCGATGGTACGAGGCGCACGGCGTCGGCAGGAAGGAACTGAGAATCAAGCGTCTCCTCGAATAAGAAGATGAAGAAGAACTCGAAAAACAAGCAATTTGTTATCTGCGTCCGTAATGAGGGCTGCGTCGTTTCCTTGGAGCTTCGCAAAATCTACCAAGTTCTCCCGGATGCCGCTGCGGAGCGGCACGGCCTGCTTCGAGTCGTCGATGAATCGGGAGAAGACTACCTTTATCCAAGCGACTTCTTTGCTCCCATTGAGTTGCCAAAAGCCGTGGAAAAAGCTCTGCTACTGACTGCCTGAACCGTCCGGTTTCCCCTGCGTAATGATATCCTTCCAGCCGCGCCTGGCGGCCGGCAATCGATGTTTCTCTGTCATCTGCAAACAGGGCGTTTGGGCTTTTTTGCAGGGACCGCCCCCCACCATGAGGAGAGGTTCCTCCCACGGCTCTCGAAATGCGTCAGCTTTCAGCAAGCTTTCCGAGTTCGCACTGTCTTCCCCCTTGACTTTTGACCCTAAACTGTCAACTCTCAACCTGCACGATTGACCCAGACAATCCACGGGAGAGCCTCATGACCAAAGACGAAATCATAAGCAAACACAAGCAGTACCTTTTTTCCTGCGTCACCACGTACTACAAGGACCCGCTGGTCATTGACCGCGCCAAGGGTCAGTACGTTTACGACCTCGAAGGCCGGCAATACCTGGATTTTTTGGGCGGCATCGTGACCATTAGTGTGGGCCATTCGAACGAAAAGGTGACCGCCAAGATCAAAGCGCAGGTGGACCGCGTCCAGCACACCTCGACGCTCTTCCCTACCGAGGCCATCGTCTCCCTGGCGGAAAAGATGGCGCAGATCGCGCCGGGCAAGCTCCAGAAATGCTTCTTCACCAACAGCGGCACGGAAGCGAACGAGGTGGCGGTGCTGTCGGCGCGCATGTTCACCGGCAACTACGAGATGCTCGCCCTGCGCCACGGCTATAGCGGGCATTCGCAGCTCACCAACTCGCTCACCGGCCTCCACACCTGGCGAAAGGCCGGGGGGGTTCCCTTCGGCATCATTCACGCTCCGGGACCCTATTGCTACCGATGCCCTTACGGACTCACCTACCCGACCTGCGACCTTCCTTGCGCCACGGACATCGACGAGGTCATCAAGACCTCGACCGGCGGCGCCGTGGCCGGATTGCTTGCCGAAACCATTCAAGGACTGGGCGGCGTGGTGGTGCCCCCGCCCGGCTATTTCAAAATCGTTGCCAACATCGTCCGCAACTACGGCGGCCTCTTTATCGCCGACGAAGTTCAGGCGGGTTTCGGACGCACCGGCAAGAAGTGGTTCGGCATCGAGCACTGGGAAGTGGAGCCGGATATCATGACCTGCGCCAAAGGGATGGCCAACGGCGTTCCCATCGGCTTGACGATCACCCGGCCGGAGATCGCCGATTCTTACAAAGGTCTCACCATTTCGACTTTCGGTGGGAATCCTGTTACCTGCGTGGCGGCAAAAGCCACCATCGACCTCATCGAAGAAGAGCGATTGATGGACAACGCTCACGAGATGGGAACGCGTTTCCGAAACGGTCTCGAAGCTCTCAAGGAGAAGCACGCCGCCGTTGGCGACGTCCGCGGCATGGGACTGATGCAGGGCGTCGAGCTGGTGAAAGACCGCAAGACCAAGGAACCCGCGCCCCAACTCGCCAACCAGGTGCTGGAGCGATGCCGCGCCAACGGCCTGATCGTCGGTAAGGGCGGGCTGTACGCCAACGTCGTCCGCATGTCACCGCCGCTGAATATCTCGAAGGCCGACATCGACGAGGCGCTCAAGATTCTCGCCAAGAGTCTTGCAGAGGCCGCTGCCTAGCTGTTGTTGTGGACCGGCAACCCAAGCCGCGATGGTGTGTGGGACAGCGAGCCTTTACTCATTCAATCTTAGTCCGCGGAGGCTTTATGCGTCGTTTTGCGCTGGTGATATTCCTTGGACTGACAAGCGTTGCTCTCATGCCGGCCGAAACCGGCCCGTTGCAAGGACTCGGCGGATATTCCGACGAAGCGGCGCGCGTCGAGCGCGATTGGGAATCCAAATTCAAGGCCATCCCCGAGCCCCAAAACCTGCGCGCCTACATGGAGCGGCTTTCGGCGCGACCGCATCATCTCGGATCGCCGTACGACAAGGACAACGCCGAGTGGATTCTGGCCCAATTCAAAGGCTGGGGTCTGGACGCGCACATCGAGAGCTTCGAGGTCCTCTTCCCCACGCCCAAGGAACGCGTCGTGGAGCTTGTCGCGCCCACCCGTTTCACCGCCAGGCTTCAGGAGCCGACGGTTGCCGCTGATCCCACGTCCAACCAGCACGACGAGCAATTGCCCACCTACAACGCCTATTCCGCCGACGGCGACGTCACGGCACCGCTGGTCTACGTCAACCACGGCATTCCGGAAGACTACGAGCAGCTCGAACGCCTGGGTATTTCGGTGAAGGGCGCGATTGTCATCACCCGCTACGGCGCTTCCTGGCGCGGCATCAAGCCCAAGGTCGCGGCCGAGCACGGCGCGCTCGGATGCCTGATCTACTCCGACCCGCGCGACGACGGTTATTCCCAGGGTGACGTGTTTCCGGAAGGTGCCTGGCGACCGCGAGAGGGCGCCCAGCGGGGCAGCGTGATGGATATGCCGCTCTATACCGGCGATCCCCTGACTCCCGGCGTCCCCGCCACCCCGGATGCGAAACGTCTGCCGCTTGAAGAAGTGAAGACCATCACCAGGATTCCCACCCTGCCCCTCTCCTACGGCGACGCTCAACCGCTGCTCGCCGCGCTCGCGGGGCCGGTGGCGCCCGACGATTGGCGCGGGGCGCTTCCCATCACCTATCACCTGGGACCGGGCCCGGCGAAAGTCCATCTCAAACTGAAAGCCAACTGGGACATCAAGCCGATTTACAACGTCATCGTTAGGATTCCCGGGTCGGCTTATCCCGACGAATGGATCGTGCGCGGCAATCATCACGACGCCTGGGTGAACGGCGCTGACGATCCGGTCTCCGCCATGGCCGCGTTGATGGAGGAAGCTCGCGCTTTTGGCGAATTGCTCAAACAAGGCTGGAAACCCAAGCGCACCATTATCTACTGCGCCTGGGACGCGGAGGAGCAGGGCTTGATCGGCTCCACCGAATGGGCCGAAGCTCACGCGAACGAGTTGCGCCGTCATGCCGCCGTCTATATCAATACGGACGCAAACGGCCGCGGATATTTGAACGCCAGCGGCTCCCATACTCTCGAGAAGTTCATCAACGAAGTCGCGCGCGACATCGTGGACCCCGAAAAGAAGATGCCGGTCTGGCAACGACGCCGGTTGAAGCTCATCGCGGACGCGCAGTCGAAAGAAGAGCGGGATGAAGTGCGAGCGCGCCCCGACTGGAGGATCGGCGCGCTGGGCTCGGGCTCTGACTATACGGTCTTCATCGATCACCTGGGCGTCGCGTCACTCAATTTGGGTTATGGGGACGAGGACGGCGGGGGTATCTACCATTCCATCTACGATGACTTTTACTGGTACACGCACTTCTCCGACACGGACTTCGCTTACGGCCGGGCATTGGCGCAGACCGTGGGCACCGCGGTCATGCGACTGGCAAACGCCGAGTTGTTGCCCTATGACTTCACAGACTTCGCCGATACGATTCGCAAGTATGCCGACGACCTCAAGAAACTGCTGAAAACCAAGCAGGACGAAATCCGCGAACAGAACAGGCAAATCGAGGAAGGAGTCTTCGACGCCACGGCCGATCCCAAGAAAACGTTCGTGCCTCCCGCCATCGAGGAAGTCCCGCCTCAGTTGAACTTCGCCCCGCTCGAGAACGCGCTCGAAAAACTCACGGCCAGCGCCGGCGATTACCGCAAGGCATGGGAAAAGGCCCACGAGAATGGCGGCGGGGCGCTGGCGCGCGCCTCGTTGCAAGAGGTGAACGCCAAGCTCATCGAGAGCGAGCGCAAGCTCACCAGTCCCGAAGGGCTTCCCGGTCGGCCCTGGTACAAACATCAAATTTATGCGCCCGGCGCCTACACTGGTTATGGCGTCAAGACGATCCCGGGAGTCCGGGAAGCGATTGAGCAGAAGAAGTGGCAGGAAGCCGACGAGCAATTAGTCTTAATCGGCAAAATCCTCCAGGACGAGGCGGCGCTGATTGAATCCGCCGCCCGAGAGTTGGAACAGGCCATCAAGTAAACATCGAGCAGTAGATTCCTGCCCGCAAAGCCGGCCGGCACGGTTAACTCGCGCCGGCCCAAGCTCAGAAATTCTGAAACAACCTCCCGCCATTCGGTGTCAGTACAAGTGGAAAGGAAAACAGCTCCACGCGCGGCGCTTCCAGAAAAGACAAAATCCGGGGCGCGGGCGATTCCCGCGGGAGGTGCACCCATGTTCGAAAACAACCTGCTCGAGTCTTCTCCTTCGCGCGAATCCCCGCTCCAGGCGGGGGACCGCGGCTATGCCGTGCTGGCAGGCATCCTGGGATTCGTCGCCGGCCTGGGGCTCTTGCCGTTGATCATCGCTCCCGCCTCCGTGGGAGCGCACGTGGCGCGGGCGGCGATCCTAGGCGCTGTCGTGATGTGCTGGGGCTTCATGCTCATTTACGTTTACCGTGAAGCCCGCCACCTGAGTTTCAAGGCCTGGGTCTGGTGCGGCCTGGTAGCGATCTCCAATCTTGCCGGGTTCGTTCTGTTTCTAATCTACTCCGCTGCGAGGACCGGGAAATGGCAGCGGGCCACCATTCCCATCGCCTACGCCATGGAGATTTGCCTGGTCGGGGCTCTCGTGCTTGTCCCGCTTCTCCACACCGCGTCACTGGGCAAAGCTGAATTGGGGAGAGAGGTGTGGCGTGTGCCCCTGGCACCACCGCCCCCGCCGGCTCCAAGCCCGGCGCCGAACACCGCGAGAAGGAGCCCGCGCCCCGCGAACGATGTCTTCGTCCTCATAGTTCCCGATGCGATTCCCGAAAGAATTGAGATGGTCCGCGATGATTCCTTCGACGTTCCAGGCCCCGAACTCGCCCCTGGCATTCCCGGCGGGATGGAAGGAGGCACACCCGAAGGTATTCCCTTCAGCATCGTCACAACAATGGTCCCGCCTCTGCCCCCTCCGCCACCGGTCGGAACCAAGGCGACGAAACCTCGTCAGGTTCGAGTCAGCCACATCGACCCCGCCAAGCTCATCTTTCAACCTAAGCCGGAGTATCCGCCGGTGGCCAGAATGGCGCGAATCGAGGGCACGGTGCGACTGGAAGCGGTGATTGGGACCGACGGGAGGGTCGAGAACCTGAAGGTCGTCAGCGGCCATCCGCTGTTCTTGAAAGCAGCCGTCGATGCCATCTCACGCTGGCGATATCAACCGACGCTCTTGAACGGCGAGCCGGTCGAAGTGCTCACCGAAATCGACGTGATCTTTCAGCTGGCCGGGCAATAGGATTTCGCCCGTCGATGATCTGCCGTGCTGCTCCGTCCCCGGCTACGGCTGGGCGTTGGTTACTTCCGCTGGGGAGGTGTTTTGGCGATTGGCGGGTTGGACGCCTCGCCTTTCTCCGCCGCCTTGGCGGCGCGTTCACGAACCCGCCGCCCTTTGAACTCCGGCCGAATATTCGTCATGGGTGTGGCGCGCTGGGTCCTGCCCTGCATCGCGTAGCTCAACTCGGTGTGGCAGGCCGCCAGATTGTTTTGCAGCGCGTAGAGAACCTGATCCTGGCTGCGCAGAAGGAATCCGAGATACGTCCCGAGGGTCTGCTGAAGGTCAAAGAGTTTGTTGCCCGCCTGGCTGTATTGAGCGCCAAAGCTGGGATTCTCGTGCTGGGAAATGCTGCGAGCCACACCGTCCAGACGCGGCAGGACGCCACTGATCGCCGCATAGGTCTCATAGGCCAGGGAGGCGCTGTCCGGACGGGCGTCGAATTGTCCCCGCCATTCTGCCAGGTTCTGCAATTGCCGCCGCAGCGCCTGGAGAGTCCCCTGGAATGAGTCGCGCGTGGACTCTGCCATTTTCCAGCGTTCGGGCTTCACTTGGGTCAGCAGGTCGTCGACGCGGTATTCGGTCAGCCACAAGCTGTGGAGCAACTCTTTCACCTGAGCCGGCGTCATCTCACCCACCGCCGCCGGGGCGGCCGTCTGGTCGGCCGGCGCAGGCTTGGTGACTTCAACCCTCTCCGTGGGGAGAGGTGCGGAACTCGGCTCGGCAGCCGTCGCGGGCTGTCCGGCTGCGGCCGGCGTTTCCAGCTGTTGACCCGCCCACGCTTGATGACCGCAGGCGAGGATTAGGAAGAAGACGCTCGCAGATCTCATCTGGGCCCCCGAATTGTTCTTTAGGGAAAGGATGGCAGGATCAAGCAACGGCGTCCACAAATTTTTGCAGCGACTGGCGTGTTGCCTCGTCCAAATCCGAGAACATCACGCCCATTCCCACACCAATGATGGCATACACCACTTTGCCGCGGCAGGAGATGAGGGAATCCTGGGGGTGGAGTCGGAAGGCTACGGCGACTTCCGAATCCTGAGGGAAAGGGTCTTTCGAAGTCACGAACATTCCGCCGATGCTGATGTCCCGCGAGAGCAGGAGTTCCTCGCGGTCCAGCGCGGCGCACGTGATCTGGGTCACCAGCCGGGCGCGGCGATGCTGGCGCTTATCGATTCCAGGTTTGACGTATTCGCGGCCTTCTTCCTCCACTCGAAACCACCTCGTCGTGAAAATCCACTAGCCGGCGCCGAGCTCTTCAATCTCCATTGAGAATTGAAAAAAGGGGCGGGGATAACCTCTTCCCCAGCGGTTCACTTCCCAGCGGGCCTGGAGGAATTTGATTTCCGGGCGTTGCCGGAGGTCTAAGGCGGCCGGTTTGACGCCGCGGTAGAATTCCTGTGGGAACCAGAACAGCGCCTTATCGCCCCATTCTTTCCCGTCGGCCGATCCCCAAATGGAAACGTGCAAGGATTCCTGCTCGATGATATCGGTAACGCGAAGAACGATCAGAACCTGTTTGCCGGCCAACGGGCCCAGGTCGAACGGGGCGCCCGCCCCCGCAGTCTCAATCGCGGTTCCCGCCGGCACCAGGTAGCTTGTGCCGGCCTTCGTCGCTTCACTTGTCGTCATCGCGTCTCAGAGACCTGTAATTCAAACCAAAGCGCCTCATCCTAGCACAACCCGGCAACAAATAGAAACATCCGCGTGGAGTTTGGTTGAGTCATGGGATTCGGGAAAGCAGGACATCGACGCGCCGGAAAATCGCGAGCAACACTCCGCCCGGTCTCGCCAGGCGTCCCTGTTTCAGTCACCGCCCGAGGGGGCAGAGGCCAAACGGCAGTCGGCAAACTTCGCCGTCCCAGTCAACAATTGGCGGTAGATGGCAGCGTCGCGGAGAACTCTTTCGACGTAGCCTCGGGTTGCGAGAATGGGGATGGACTCCAAAAATTCCGCGGGTTCTGAAAAGTCGCGCCCTTCGACCCAGCGCTTCACGCGCGACGGACCGGCATGGTAGGCTGCCAGAGCTTGCTCGGTCTTGCCGTCGAACGATTTGAGCCGGTCGCGCAAATAGGCGCATCCGAGGCGCAGGTTGTAGGCAGGTTCGTACAGACGGCGCTCCGCGACGCGACGCCGCGAACGCCGCCGGCTCACCGTGCGGGGAAGGACCTGCATCAATCCGCGCGCGTTGGCCCGAGACGTGGCGCGAGGGTTGAAAGCCGATTCCTGCCGGATGAGCCCCATCACCAGGTTTGCGTCCAACCCGTGAGAGCGGGCGTAGCGTGCTACGAGAGTTCTGTAGGACAGCGGATAGAGCATCTCCCAGACTTCGCGCGGCAGCATGGAGAAATCGTAATCCGGATAGCTCGGAGCAGCCTTCTGCGCCTCAAAGAGTGCCACGTCAACCCTGCCCTGCCTGGCCAGGCTGCGGGCAAGGACCACTGACCCTTCAGGGTGTCCGGGGTTTTCCGAAAGCTCCCGTCGCAGGTATTGCTCCGCCAAATCTTCCAGCGCCAAGTCTTCGAGCGTGTTGAAGCGCTCGAGCAACTCGCTATCGCGCGGCGGGGCGCAGGGTGAAAGCTCAGGTGACGGCGGCGGGGGAAGGTCGGCAGCCAGAGCGGCGATCGCTGAGTCTTGTTGAGCAATCCTTGGAGCTTTGCGAAGCAGCGCCTGCTTCAGACGGCCCGCCGCCTGCCCTGCGTAGAAATTGTTGCCGAAACGCCGGTCGAGCAAATCATAAAGGAATCGCGCTTCTCCCCAGTCGCCTCGCACCTCTGCAACGCGCCCCAGCCAGTACAGCACCGCGGGGACCTGGGAGGAATCCGGATAATGCCTCAGGTGACTGATCATTGACTCCGCCGCCCTGGCGTAATCTCTCTCCAGATAAAAAGCCCAGGCAACGCGCCAATTGGCTTCCGGCGCAAACTCGGAACGCGGGAAGGATTCCACCAACTTCCGGTAGTAAATGGCGGCCTTCGCCCATTCCCCCTCTCGAACGAAATAACTTCCCGCCTCATGCAGGGCCGAAGCGCAGGCGGGAGATTCAGGGTAGGCTTCTGAGGTTTCACCCATCGCTCGGACCACGCCCTCTTCGTCCTCAAGCCGTCGGTAGGCCTCGACGAGCGTTGCCAGCCGCCATGCGTCATTCTCAGGATCACCGGCCAGCTTCTTCTTGAGGACCCCGACGGCCTGGGTGGTCCGCCTGAGAGCTATCAGGTCTCGGGCCCGGCCAACCTCCCACCGTCCGGCATGAGAACTCTGAGGATAGGTCCGAAGAAGGTGCTCGTATTCTTTGAGCGCATCGGCGTAATTTCGGCGCTTGTGGAGAATCTCAGCGCGCGCGGTTTGAATCTCGATGGGAACCTGAGTGAAATTCTTTCCGAGCTTGGCCTGCAATTGAACGAGTTCGCTCCTCGCGGTCTCGGCCTCCGAAGAGGTTGGGAAAGCGTAATAAATATCCTGGTATGCGCCGGCAGCGGCGACCGGACGCCCAGCCCCATCGTACGCGCGGGCCAGGAGCAGGGCTAAAGCAGGACGCTGGCGAACCCGCGGTTCGGCCGTCAGGATTTCCACTGCCCGCATCGCCTGCCCCTTCTCGAGGAGAACAGAAGCCAGAAGCTCCACTGCTTCAACGCGAAGGGTACTGCGCGGGTAGCGAGTCGAGAAACCCTCCAACGCCACCGTAACCTCTTCCGGCTCTCCGGCCTCGCGAGCCGACGCGGCACGGAAGTACTGGGCGTAGTCGAGGAGCGAGAAACTGTTTTCGGCGGCTCGTCGCAAATCCCCCAGGGCGAATTCGTACTCGCCGGCCTCATACTCCCGGTAGCCCAGCGCGAACAGCGCCAGACCGCGCTCTTCCGAGTTGTGCGCGGATTCCCCAAACCGTCGCAGGGCTTCCCAGGACTCGCGATTCTCTGCGCCGGCGGCCAGCACCCGGAGCTTGCGGCTCACCGCAGGAGCTGGGGAGGCAGCAAGCAGACAGAGGGCCAAGGCGGTCAGCGCCAGGACCACGCGGGAAGAAATTTTGTCGGGAACGCTCACGCCGAGGGTCCGGGATAGTCGGACCCCAGGTTGGATGCGTCGTTTGCGGCGAGTGTCCTTACCAATTCTTCGTGGAAATAGCTCTGCTCTTTGGCCACCGTTTTTCCGAAGCGCTTTTCGTAGGTCTGCCGGCTCCGCTCGATGTCCGTCCTCATGCGCGCGTAGAGGTCCTTGTTCTTGCGACCGTCGGCCACTTTGGCCTTGTTATAAAGCTCGATTTCAGAGACTAGCAGCCGGGCAAACCGCTTCGCGTCGCGATGAACTTTCTGGTCGGCCTCGCTGACCTGGGAGAGATCGAGTTCCTTGGCCGCCGGCGGCGCGGCGGGGGCCGCCTCTTCGGCCGCTGGCGCGGTTTCCACCACCGGAGGAGCGGAAACCTCCGCAACCGCGGCCGTCGCCGCGAATTCTTCGACGACCGGCTCGGTTTCAACCGCCTCCACCGAGGCCTCGGCTTCGGCCTCGACAACTTCCTCCGCCACTTCCGGTTCCGCTTCAGCAGTCTGCGAGGGAAGGCCGCCGCTCAGCGCCATCAAGCGATCGAGTTGCGCCCCGGCGAACTCCGCCAGGATCTTGAGCGCGTCAACGGGGAGTCCTTCCTTGCCCCCGCTGTCCGCATAGAAGATGGCTGAGACCGAGCCCGCGGAGCGAATGGGAAGGAGAATGATCGAGTCGCCTGGACCCGGCCCGAGCTTGTCGAGGACGTTCCTGTTCTTCGCCAGACTCTCCTTGGTCGCGTCGACGCTCCCCGCCGTCTCAAAACACTGTCGGAAAGGATTGTCCTGGGTGAGGGAAACCACCACGCCGCGAAACGCCTTTTCAGAGAGCTTGGAGCCGAAACCTCGCGCCGAGGAGCCCCAAGCCGACTTGCCACGCACGTCAAAAACCGCGGCGCGCACACCCAACTGCTCGGCTTCCTCGGTGAGGACCTCCAAAACCTGCTCGGGCAGGGTGGCGGTGATGAGGTTGCGAACTCCGCCCAGAACCTTTTCGAGCGATGCGTCGGCGACCGCGCCGGTCCCGCCCGCGACCGACTCTGCCCTGCCCAGCGCCTCGAGTTGCTCCTCGACTGCACTTTCGAGCTGCTTCTGCTTGGCCCGCAATTCCTGAAGGCTTTCCTCAACCTTCTGAAGCTGCGCCGTCTGGGATTGCAGTTCCTGCTCCAGACGCTCGCGCGCCTGTCTGACCACGTCTTGAATCGAATTCTGCTGGGTTTGCGGCAAGTGGAACACCTCGGCTGAGCGCTCTCAAAACATTATTATGGTACAGCCAGACGGCCGAGTGTCAACTGCAATATTCTTGTTGCGTGGAACGCGAGATGCGGCGCGCCGCCTTTCCGATGAACGCCCGCGCGCCCCCTGCCTTGACATGGCCCACACTACGGTTTAATCTGGAATTCAGCGTGGGGGCGTACCGGTTTCGACGGGAGCGCTTGCGCTTAGGAGGCATGCCGGGGGTCCACACCACCCGTAATCGGCGTGGGACAAAGACAACTGCCAACACGCAGTATGCTTACGCTGCCTAAGAGGTAGCGCGTCTCCTTCGTCAGGCCCGCAGGGCGGAACGAGACGTCGATCAGCGGGCTGGCTTGGAATCCGCCGCCTGAAGATTTCGAGCGAGTCCCCGGTTCGCCGGGGGAACAGGCTAGCTGGCGGTTCGTTATTGCTCGTTCCTTAGGGCCGTCGGTGAAAATGCAAGCGAACGGGATAAGCATGTAGGCTTCTAACCGTAGGTCTCTTCGGACGGGGGTTCGACTCCCCCCGCCTCCACCATTTCGACGGCTTTAGATTCAATCAGTTGACGCGCTCAATTTTTTCGTGTACCTCGGGCGTACCCTTCGCGGCTGCAAGCGATAGCGGGTCGGCGGCCCAGGACCGGCGAACGTCGGCCTCAAGTTGCTCTTGGCGAGCGCGGACCCAGGGCGTGTAGTAGCGCTCCGTCACCTTGACGGATTGATGCCCCAAGAGTG
>DATKYV010000315.1:0-9183 GCA_035528275.1 Terriglobia bacterium
CCCTTCTGCTCAACCTGTTTGAAGACGAACTGGTGGAGCAGGTCGTTGTTCTCCTCGTCGAGCGTGAGCGTCTGCACAGGTTTGCCGTTCACCAGGATTTCCACTTCGCCGCGAACGTCCGCCGCGCCTTCCGAGGTGGAAAGCAACAATGCGCGTAGGGCCATGATCGTGGCCTGCGTCGTCCCCCAGTGCCCCGCGGCGTTCTTCTTCGACGCCAAGTAGGCCAGCGCCTTGCGGGCCGTGTTCGGAGCTTCGCCCCACTTGAGCAGAGCTTGGACCGCCAGTCCCGTCGTTTCGATGGCGGCGCTCTCGCCGGTGGCATAAACGGCGGTCTCCTGTGCGTCCCAGTACGCCATCTCTTCGGCTTCCGTTCGCGCCTCGAGCAATCGGCTCATCGTCTCGCGCGTGAATTCCCTGTCTTTTCCGTGGTCGACGGCGAAGTTCCCAAGCACCGCGAGTGTGTAAGAGTCGAGCTTGCCGCGAAGGTTGGGCTCAATGTACTCCTTGGCTCGCTCGACCGCGGGCCCGCGATAGCCCGTATTCCCCAGCGACCAGGCGAGGTAAGCCGTAATCCGCAGGACATCCGAGTTGTAACGGTTCGTGGCGCCTTCGTTGATGAATTGACGGTCCGGCTCCCAGCTTCCGTCCTTCGTTTGCTGGTCCGCAAGCCACTGTTGCGTGCGGGAAATCAGATTCGGGTCGACTTCGTAGACCTGCGACATGTCATAGAACTCCATCAATCCGTAGGCGGTCAGGATTTTGTTGGCCGGGGGATTGCCGAACCAGGAGAACCCGCCACCCGGAACCTCGAACGTCAGGAGGCGCTGATACCCGTTGGCGATGAACCCTTCGGCCTTGGCGTGGATCTCCGGCGTCAGCTTTTTTGTGCGCTTCATGTAGTCAAGCGCCAGGACGTTGGGATAGGTGCTGGAAGAAGTCTGCTCGAAGCAGCCGCCGGGCATGCGCAGGATGCTGTCCATCCCTTCGATCACCTGGCTGAGCGGCCCCGGATAGAGTCTGATGAAGATTTTGCTGGCTTCGGGAATCGCCGCGGCGGGAAACACGATCCGCTGCTGAAGATTGCCCTCCAGCCGGCCGTTGTAGACCAGATTCTGCTCGCGGCCGTTGGGAACCACTTCGATTTCTCGCACGACGATGTCCGCGCGATCCTCGCCTCCGCTCATTCGCGCCGAAAGCGTCAGCTTGAACTTACCGATGCGCTGTGCGACCACGGTAAACTCCGAACTGCCGACTCGGTCGGCTTCCACTTGGACGGCCTTTTCATAGTCATCTCCCGCCAGCGTGAACCACTTCTCCGGCTTCAATTCCAGACGAACGTCGCCTTGCGCGCCCGAATAGTTGTACACCGCCACCGGAACCGTCACCTGGTCGCCCTGCGTGAGCGTCACCGGAAGATCGAGGTCAACAAAGAAGTCCTGGAATACTTTGAGGCTGGACGTGGCGCTGCCCAACGCCCCGCTCTCGGTGGATGCCAGCATGGCCATCCGCCACATGGTGATAGAGTCGGCGAGGGGAATCACGATACTCGCACGGCCGTTGCGGTCGGTGATGATCTCCGGATTGATGTAAAGAGCTTCAGGAAAGTACGAGCGCACGCGCGGCGCCGAGGACGACTCGTCCTTGGCCAGCGTCGCCGTGCTCATGGGGGCGGCGGCAGGCAGCGCCGCTTCGTTCCTCATCCGCTGGTCAAAGGCAGCCTTTTCGGGAAGACCTCTGAAGGCGTCGGCCCTGCCGAAGCCGAACCCGCCTCCCTCTCCAGCTTCCCGGTCTTCCATGACCATTCGGTTGATGGCACCAGCTTGGAAGACTCCGAGAGACTCGTTGACCACGACGATATCTTCCGCCGCTTCCCCTTTGAGCAGGACCGATAGGACGGCCCTGTCCCGCGAACGCAACTCGAGATTCTTTGTCGACACACTTTCGAACCCCGGCATGGTGACGGACAATTCATAGTTTCCGGGTGGCAAGCCGCGCAGCGAGAACCTTCCGCGATCATCTGAACGCGTGTTGCGCCGTTTTCCGTCAGGCAGGGCCCGAACGGTCACGGCGGCGCCTTTAACCGCGGCGCCGGTTTGATCCGCGACCGATCCAATGATCTCTCCCCTTGCGGTGAACGGCCCACGCGCCGGCTCTATCTCAATCTGTAGAGTGCTTTGGCCCAGATTGCGTGGCGGACCGACGATGTTACGGTGCCGTCTCTCCAGATAAACGCCCAGGTCGTCTCCGGTCCCTGGCTGTTTGTCGGGACCAGAGCTCAAAACCATGTAGTAATTCGCCGAAGCGTCCCAGGTGACCGGCTCGACGCGCAGCTCCGAACCCCAGGCGTCCCGCAATTCAGCCGGCGTGATTTCACCGATCCTGAGCAGCTTCTTCATAACGCTCAGGAGTTCACCGGCTTGAGGGTCGACGAGGTAAGCGTGGCTGAACTTCTTCGCCAGCGCTTGGCCTTGTTCCTTCAACACCGCCTGATATCGCTTGGCGTACTCGGCGTATTTCGTCGAGGGAATGGTTCGGCCGAACTCGGTGTGAACCGTCGTCGTGCGCACCAACTCCGTGGCGGCAAACAACGCCCGCGCCGCACGATCGTGCTGCTCGTTGGCTTCCTTCTCTGATGGCTCGACAATCTCCGGCATTCCAATCGAATGGATCTCGTAGCGAGGCTTCAGGATTTCCTGCTCGAGATAGAAGAACACCTTGGCGAAGCCGGGCTGCTTTTCGGCGAGAGCGAAGACCGCCTCATCCACGACCTGCAGCCCGAGGGCGGCGCGGACACCTTCGCCTCGCGAATTGGTCACGCGAAAACGAATCCGCGCATCCTGCCCGGGTCGGTAAACGGGCGAATCGGCGATGGCCTCAATCCGCAGCTCCTCGGCCGGTTGGACGAAGACGAGCCGATGGTCTCCTACCGGCTGGGCGTTCTGGCTGAACTGGTAGGCGTTCAGGTCCACCGTGCCGGCGAGCTCCGGCGTCACGGTCAGGGCGAGCTCGGCCTTTCCGTTCTCGATGTCAACGTCACGCGTGAGGATGGTTTGTCCGGCCTTGATGACGTCGATGTATGCCGCTCCCCGGTGGCGAGTCGAGAGGATGGTCAGGCGCATCCGCTCACCCACACGATAAACAGCCCGCTGGGTACGCAAGAGGATTTGGTCCTGCCCGTCGCGAGTTTCAAGCTCCACTTTTCGACGCGCGAAGTTCCCTTCGCTGTCGCGGGCCTCGATATCCAGGGTCGGCGCGCTAGCCCGTGACTCGATCTTGACGACCGCGACACCGCCCGCGTCCGAGGAGACGCGTTGCTCCCCGCTGCCCGCTCCGCGAACCATAATCTCCGCGCGGGCGGGCGAGCCATCGGCGTAAGACGTGAGAACGAAAACCTCATTTTCGAGGTTGGGGACATACGCGCCGCCTTCGGGGATCGCGGTGATGAGAATCGGCGCTTCGCTGACGGTAATCGGCTCGCCGCGGGTCTCAGCGTGACCGGCGGCGTCGTGGACTGTGGCTTCAATCAAGACCTTGGCGGCGCCCTGATCGAGTGGACGGCCGGCGAAGAAATCAGGCAGCCGGAAATCGAATTTGAAATTTCCCTCCTTGTCCGTTTTTCCCTTTATGGACTCCACCTCAAACCGGGCAACATCCAAACTCGAAGCCTTCAGCGCAATTTCCGCGCCGCCCACGGGCTTGCCGAAGAAGTAGTGGGCGCGAACCGTCCCGCTCACCCGGTCGCCGGGACGATAGCCCCGCTTCGCTTTGCCGCCCTCGCCGCCCAGATCGATCGCGACCTTGAACTTGGGGAGAACATAACGCTCAACGTTGACGGCCAGTTCGGCGGTGCTCGTGCTTGCCGCTTCGTCGCCGCCCACGAGAGCGCGAATGTGATAGGTCCCCAGATTGACTTCATCCGCCAGCCGAAACTCCGCGAAGGCGATGCCGAACTCATCGGTTTTCGTCCGGTGTTTGAAAACCTTGTTGCCGCGGGAATCTTCGACCGCAAAGGTAAGCTTTCGGTCCTTTGCGGGAATGTGATCCAGGCGATCGAACACCAGCGCCCGCACGTGAATGGCCTGGCCGGGCTGGTAGAGAGGCTTTTCCGTGGTCAGCAGGATGGACTGCTTTTCTTCCAGCCGGACGCCTTGGGTAAACTCGGCGGCGCCAATCGGCGTGTCCGCGCTGTAACGAAGGTTGAAATTGCCCACCAGTCCGGCGGGAAAGCGAAAACGCGCTTCGGTGGTTCCACGCCTCCCCAGCGGCCCTTCGAAAAGGACGCGAGGCGCATCGCCATCTTTCAGGAGCTCGATTCTCAGTGCGCCCCCTTCGAGAACGTCGTTCTTGGAATCGGTGGCGACCACCCGCACAGCAGCCTGGCTGCCCGCGAGATACGACTGCTGTCCCAGGATGTGTATCACCGGGGTTCGGAGGATTTGGGAGACGGATTCGATCCCTTCCAGCGGCCCGCCATCCCCAGAGTCATATTCGAATCGGTAGCGCAGCCGATGCCAGACCAGATCCTCGACAGGCAGAGGTTTCTCGAGCCGCAGATCGCGCTGCCAGCTCCCCTTCCCTTCGCTCACGCGCGCATAGCGCGTCACTTGCGCCAGGGTGCGATCCTCGGGGTCCAGCAACTCGAGCGTCAAATACCCCGCCCCCGCAGCGACCGCGTGGTAGGGGATGGCAACGCTCAGCCGTCCGTGCGAATACGTCGCCGAAGGTGTGTCGCGCTTCGCGGCGGGAAAAGAATCCATCATCCCCACCGCCGCAAGAAATATCAGGCCGACCCACAGGGCACCCCACAAGAATCGGCGTTTTCCGGTGCCATGTATTGAAGCCATAACCGTCTCTCCCTCGAAGCACATGGTGATTGCGAATTCTGCTTCCGGAAAGAGAACGGCCCGGCCGCCACTTCTTGCGAATCTTTTTTGCGTAGGATCAGGAGACGCGCCTCAATGCCTGGGGTCGGGTCAAGGATGGGGCTCAATAAGAAGAGGGAGCGGGAGAAAAGAAAGGAGGCGCAGTCCGTCGGGTGACGGACTGCGCCCAGAGGTTAAATCAAACGAGACTAGAAGCCCAGACGGAAGCCAAAACGGAACTCCCGAGACCGTCCGTATGCCCAATCGGTGTCCGTTTCGGTAATCTGACCGAAGTCCCCGCTGTTGACGCTTGTGCTCGGGCCGCCGAAGTGCGGGGTGTTGCTCAAGTTGAACGCCTCCGCCCGGAACTGCAAATTGAACTTCTCGGAGAGCTTGAAGGTGCGGAACAGGCCGAGGTCCATATTCACCACGCCGGGCCCGCGCATGGTGTTCCGACCCACGGTACCAAACCGGGCTTCTCCAGTTATGCGCGCAAAGGCTGAGGTATCGAAGAAGGTGCAGCCCTCGTCCGCACCGATACACCCCGTATACTCAATCGGGCCCACTTGGTCAGGGGTCTGTCGGTTGTTAGGCATGTTCAACGAGGAACCGGAGGCAGTCAGCTGAAACTGCCTTCCCTGGAAGGAGCTGAAGATACCGTTGAACTGCCAACCTCCCAGGACCGCCTGCGAGCCGCCGCCGCTACTGGCCCACTTCTTGCCGCTGCCGAAGGGGAGTTCGTACACAAAGGCAAACTGCAAGTTGTGGGGCTGGTTGTAGTCCGCGTTGGCACGGTTGCGACCCCACGCCAGATCCGACTCCCATGCGGGTTCTGTCCAGTCAGAGTAACCAGCCATATCGATGGCATGCGAGTAAGTGTAAGCCGCCTTGAGAAGCAGGCCGCCCGTAAAGCGGCGGTTGAGGGTGGCTTGCAGCGAGTGGTAGGAGCTTCCCAACATGCCATCATACTGCCTGGTTGATGCGGTGCGTCCGAATAGAACGTAGAGCGGCCGCCCATCATTGCCGGCACCGATTACTTGCCCAGCGTTGATGTTACGGAACGAGAAGTCCCTGACGGATCTGCTCCCTACGTATCCAATCGAGGTCAGCAGTTCGCCCGGCAGCTTGCGCTGGAGGATGAAGTTCCACGTTTGGATGTAGCCGCGGCGCAATTCCTGGTTGGCCGCGGGATAGCCCGTCTCGGCCGCATTCGGGATCAGAACCCTGCCGGTGCTGATGTCGAAGTCGAGGATTGAGGGAATACCGACATCGGGGCCCAGCGGCTCGTTCGGGATACCTTGCTCCACGTAAGTGGGGTCCGTGTTGACGGGTTGGTAGCCGTTGACACCCTCGAATGTCCCCACAACCGTCAGCGGGAACCAACCACGCAACGCTTGGGCGCCCCAAGGATGCGCGTGGTAAGTGATGCCATAGCCGCTTCGGATCACCGTGGAATCGGTCACTTGATAGGCGAAGCCGACGCGGGGAGCGAAGAGCTTCTTGCTGTAGCCCACGCCGTTGTCTTGTGGGACGTCACCCCGCCCGCCAATCAATGCGTCGTTGGTGGTGGGGTCATACGATTCGATGCCCAGACCGGCGGAGCGCCTCCGGTTGGGGTAAAGCTCCCATCGCAACCCGATGTCGAGGGTCAGCTTCTTAGTGGCACGCCAGCGGTCGCGGATGTAGAGAGCGTACTGGCCCTCCAAGCTGTCCATCTTGATATACTGGGTGCTCTTCCCCGTGTAATCGGGTATACCCATCATAAACGCTGCCAGGCTGTTCTGGTCGTTCTCGAAGTCTGGAGTGTCTCCCAGGAACCCCACAGTCTCCTCGAGAGCTGAGGGATTCAAGGCCATAGGGCCAGCACCGAAATCGAACCCACCGCGCGGTCCATCGCCCAGTTCCGGCTGAAAGTGGTTCATGAGGTGGTGGAGATAGTCGAAGCCGAACCGGATCTCGTGGGGTCCCTTCATCCAGCTTGCGTTGGCGTTGAAGGTGTAAGACTGGTCGTTGCGGAAGGCGGGGTTCCAGCCTTCCGGATTGCCCATATCTGACCAGTAGGAGTAAAACACGGGCATGCCGGCTTCCCGCGGGTCGGGGCCGTTGGTACCCGGAATCCCCAGCACGTCCGAGCCGAAGTTGACGCCGCTTATCTGGTCAGGGGGTTGGCAGGCCTGGCCAAACCGCGTCCAGCCGAGCGTTGCGTCAATCAGGAAGTTGGGCGAGACAGTGTAGGTTTGCCCGATGCCCGCGATCTGCGTGCGCGTGTGGCACCCACCCAGGCCACCATCGCCTATGTCCTGGCCGCCCGCGTCGCCCAGACTGGACCCAGCGCTGCTGAACCTCGCAACCATGGTGCTGTACTTGAACCAGAGCTGGTGCTTTTCATTCCGGTTCCAGTTGATCTTGGCGTCGATATTGTGGCGGTTCAGTTTTTGGGTGCCGGAGACGAAGTAGTTGTCGAAATCCCCTTCCTGGTTGGGGTCAGGAAGCAGATTCAACAGCGTCATCATGGGAACGTTCAGGCGGTCGGGGGGGATGACGTTGACTGCCCCGCCGTAAGAAATCACGGAACGGCCCGTGCCATCGAGGTTCCCTGTATAGGGATCAAAGATCATCCCTTCTTGGAGCGGCGCCATGGCGCCTTCGGTAGTGGGCACCATGATGGGATTGCCCGATGCGTCGAGAATCTGGTCGCCCAGGAAACTCGACAAGTCGCCATTGAAGTATTCCTTTCGCGGGACGGATTCGAGCCTGGAACGGTTCGCCCGCTCGAAGAGGCCTTCCCAGTCGGCGAAGAAGAACAACTTGTCTTTCTTGATGGGTCCGCCGATGCTGCCCCCATCGATGTTCTGGATGGTTTTGGGCTTCTGCGTTACACCGGCGCGATTCTCATCCCACGTGAAGGCCCGGGTAGCGCTATTGTTGTGGAAGCCAAAGAGGCTGCCGTGGAAATCGTTGGTCCCGGACTTGGTCACCACGGTGACGGCGGCGCCGCCCGTCATCCCCTGCTCGGCATCGAAGTTATCGGTGGAAACGCTGACCTCCTGAACGCTTTCCACCGGCGCAATGTACGCCGCGTGGTGAGGCAACGTCACCAGGATGTTGGCCGAACCGTCCAGACGTTGGTTGTTGGCGCCAGCCTGCTGGCCGTTGACGTTGGTTTGAAGGGCGCGTTCGGGCGTGTCGGCCTCGGCGTTCTGAAACCGACCCGGTGTGGCGCCGGGAACCAGATTGATGAGGGTCTGGTAGTTGCGGAAGTTGGAGAGCGGCAGGTTGTTCACTTCCGCCGTATTGATCTCAGTCTTCACGTCCGACGTTTCCGTCTGGAGGGCCGTCGCGCTGGCCTCCACGGTAATCGATTCGGTCACCGCCCCCACCTCCAAGCTTGGGTTGATGCGGTTGACGGTGTTGATCGAAACGGCGACGCCCGTTTGGGTGTATGGTTTGAACCCGCTTTTGCTAACCGAAAGGTCGTAAGTACCCTGCTGCAGGTTCCTAATCGAGTAGACACCTCCGGCGTCCGTGGTTGCCTCGCGGGTGAGGCCCGTGTTGGTGTTCTTAACCGTCACGGTCGCCCCGGGAACCACTGCACCGGTCTGGTCCGTTACGGTTCCGACGAGCGAGCCGTAAAGGACCTGCCCTTTAGCCTGCTGGGCAAGAACGGATGTCAGCATAAAACCGACACCCAGAACAAAAGCCAGCAATTTGCACTTTGGCTTCACGCTTCTCCTCCTCCCTCGCATTGCGAGGAAACTGTCATTCTCGTCCTTGTGAAACCCGTTGAATTCCACGATGCTGTAAGAATCCAGCCCCAGGCTCCGACTTCAATCTCAACGTCACTGACCTGTGGCTACATCACTGCCTTGGCAATCAGACCCATTGCATGGCGATGACACCGTGACGAACGTCAAAATCTTACACAAGTTTCCGTAGAAAACAGCAAACAACCGTAACATTTGACTCTGATTGAGCAAGCAGCCTTCCAGGGCTTCAACCTCGAAACAATTATTTTGGCCGTAGCTAACCCCTTTAAATTCACAAGATTCTTGCCTAGAGGGCCCGAGGAATTCCCTGCCGACCCTTGATGTTGTTCTCGTTTTCCAAATTGTGATTATGTAATCCAATTTTTTGTAGAAAATAGTCCCTGCAGGGGAGACACCTGGGGCTTTCGTCATACTCTTGGTAACCGGTTTCTCCGCTGTGGTGCCGGCAGCCCAAGGATGCCTAGGGATTCCGCTCGAGGGCCTGGAGGTCTTTATCAATGCGGTCGAGCAAAAGCGTCTGGCCACGGGCGGCGGCAGCATCCCGGGCCTTGCGT
>DATKYV010000316.1:0-10536 GCA_035528275.1 Terriglobia bacterium
GCTTTCTGGCTGGCGTAGCAATCGGTGGGCTTGTGGCTCTGATGTTTGCCCCCACCTCAGGCGCTGAGACCCGAAAGTACGTATCGCGCAGGGCCGAGGGCGGGAAGGATTACCTCGTAGGTAAGGGCAAGGACTTGCGCAAACAGGCCGAGGGCGTCTTTGAGAAAGGCAAGGACATGGCGTCCAGGCTCGCGCATTAACGAAGGGGAGGATTTAGATGAGCGAAAACAATGGCGGATCGAACGTAGCGTTTTTCCTGGCAGGCATGGGCATTGGGGCGGTCTTGGCGTTGCTCTTTGCTCCCAAATCCGGCAAGGAGACGCGGGAGTACATCGCGCAGCGGGCGGAGGAGAGCAAAGAGTACATGACGGCCAAGGGCAAAGAGCTGCGGAAGCAAGCGGAAGAGGCGGTGGACAAGGCCAAGGATGTGGTGGCCAAGCAAAAGGAGCAGCTCTCTTCCGCTCTCGAAGCCGGCAAGCAGGCATACCACGAAGAGAAAAGCAAAGCCCGATAGGCCGATTTTCGGTATCCGACACACATGAGAGCGAATCATGGCCAATGACACAACGTTAACGCTTGTCTTGATTCTCGTGGCCGTCGCCATCCTGATTCAAACCGGTGCAATGCTCGGCATTTGGCTCTCGATTCGAAAGATCCCCGGGCAGATCGAGGGTGTCCGGACCGACGTCCGCCAACGCCTCGACCCGCTGACCCAGTCCGTGACGGAGATTGTGGCCAATTCGCGCGAGCCGGTCCGAAACATCACGGCCAATCTCGCCGAGATCAGCCGTCTGCTCCGCGACCGGACGAGCAACGTGGACGAGGTCTTGGCGGACGCGGTCGATCGGAGCCGCCTGCAGATTATTCGGGTTGACCAGATGGTGTCCGATCTGGTCACCCGAGTCGAGACCACGGCCGATGTAGTGCAACGGAGCGTGCTGACGCCGGTGCAGGAAATCTCGGCGGTGATCAAGGGCGTGCGCTCAGGGCTGGAATTTCTTTTTGCCAGGCGCCGACCTTCCAACGTGACCGAGGGAACGGCCGAAGAGCAGCTGTTTATCTGAGTCCGGTCGCTTGGCGGCGGCTGCGGATCCCTGCTTGCATCCCGGAACCTTTCTTGCCCAAGCCCTCACCGAAGGCAGACCATTCAACCGCGCGGCGGCCGCTTCCGGCGGTCGCCATCTTCGCGCGCGCCATTTCTCCCGGCGCTGTTAAGACCCGCCTCATCCCCCTTCTCGGCGCGCCGGGGGCGGCTGAGTTTCACTCCGCTCTCATTTCCGATGCGGTGCGAAAGGTGAATCGCGTCGCGAAGCAGGCTTCGCGCTACTTTTTCCTCGCCGGGCGGAAGTTCCCGCCATCCCTCGCCGGTTTCCGCCGCCAACGACAGCGCGGCAAGGACCTCGGAGTACGGCTGGAGTTGGCCTTCCAACTGCTCTTCCGCCGCCACACCGCCGCTGTGATCATCGGTACGGATTCGCCGGAATTGCCGCCCAAGGTTCTCGTGCGGGCATTGCGTGAGCTGCGTTCTTGTGACGCCGTGTTGGGACCATGCCCGGATGGGGGCTACTATCTGATCGGCATGCGACGGCAGGAGAGTCGGAGGTTGAGCGGGGTCTTCCGTGACGTCCGCTGGGGAAGTTCATTTGCTTTTCGCGATACACTCGAGAGCTTTCTTCGCCGCGGATTTATTTGCTCGATTCTCGACCACTGCCCCGACGTGGACCGGCCTGAGGATTTTCGCACGCTCAGGAGGAGCATGGAGCGCAGCGGAGCGGCTCGCCTGGCTGCGCCCGCCGTTTGGCGTTTTATGAAGCAATTTCGGCCGCGAGGGAAGGGCCCGACTCGCCGCGGGCGAAATGGAGAAAGATGAAGGCAGTAAATCAGGTGACCTTTCCGGCCCTTTAGCCATCGAATTGTAGAAAGGAGGAATTAGAAGAACTGCATGGAAAATGGTCTCTTCATCCTTCGCAAGCGCGTCGCGCAACCAGCCAGGAGTTTCGCCCTGGTTTTATCCCTGCTTCTTATCACTTGGGTGGCCTATCCGGTCCTTGCTTCAGAGCCACCGCTGCTTCCCGCCGGGGAAGCGGGGGTCGTCCAGGGGCCCGCGGTCACGGAAGCCGATCCGTGGGTGGAGGCCGACCTCATCCAACCCGAAGAGTTGGCGCGCGTCCTTGCCAACCACGACAGCGAGAAACCGACCCTCGTCTATGTCGGATTTCCGTTACTCTACAAAGCCGGTCGCATTCCTGGGGCGGTGTATTTCGGTCCGGGGAGGAGTGCCGAAGGCCTCGCCAGCCTGAAGAAATGGGCGCGGGGTCTTCAACCGAACCAGCCGGTGGTGATGTACTGCGGTTGCTGCCCGTGGGGCGAATGCCCCAACGTCCGTCCAGCATTCAAGGCATTGCGCGAGGCGGGCGTCAAGCGACTCAAACTGCTTTACCTGCCGACGAGCCTGCTGCGCGATTGGGTCGAGAAGGACTACCCCTTCAAAAAAGGATCGTAGTGGGTTCACGGAGAGTCATTGGGGCGGCGTTTGCATGAATCCCCTCGTCACTCCTTGACTCTTCCTTCCCCCCGAGACAGAATCGGAGCGCACAGCTTGCCGATGGTTGTGAATCTTGGGGTGCGGTTGCGGAAGCAACCGGAAGGAGGAGACTAATGCCGACTTACATCTCCCTTTGCCACTGGACTCAGCAGGGGGTTGAAAAGGTGAAGAATAGTCCCGCCCGGCTTGACGCGGCAAGGAAAGCCTTCAAGGCTGCGGGGGCGGAGCTGAAGCAGTTTTATCTGACCATGGGTCGATATGATTTTGTGATCGTAACCGAGGCGCCGAACGATGAAACCGCGGCCAAGGCCGCGCTCACCGTTGGGACGTCGGGCAACGTCCGCACCGAGACGCTTCGTGCGTTCACGGAGGACGAATATCGGAAGCTCCTGGGGAGCTTGTAAGAGCAGCCCGCGCACGACCGATCGGCTCTTTGCCTGCTGAGGTGCGAGCCGGCCGATTCCATCATTAAGAGCTTGAAAACGAGGAGAGCAGGTCGTTCCTGCTCTCTTTTTGTTTTCCGGCGAGTGGCGCATGTCGGAACTCATCCCGGGAGCTTGAAATCCGCGGGCCGCGCACCTATATTCTTGCGCGAGAGTTGAGGCGAGCGAGCATCATGACTGATCTGACGACCCCAATGAAACCTGGTTTGACGCAATCACCCAACCACGGCTCTCGTAGACCGGCAAGGACGGATTCGCCCAAATGACGGCCTGCATGGACTGCCATGTGGCGCGCAAAGCTTCAACCGCCTGTAATCTCTGCCACCAGCTGGGATATTGACGCTCTCTGTTTCCCCGAGTCCGACCGCAGTCCAACCTTGCTTACCTTCACGAAGAGGAACTCGGCCTATGTTGGCGACCGGTCGCTGGAGGCTATTGCTCAGTCGCACAAGCGATAGTAAACTCCCGCCCGAAATGGAGCTGGGGTGAAACGGATGCACGTGAAGAATATGACGGCGCGCGCGGTTTGGCTTGCTGCGGCGGTGGCAGCGGTGATTTCAATCCTGCCACTGCCACTGGTGGCGGATCCGGCACTTCCGGCCATCATCAGCGACCACATGGTCTTGCAGGCCGGTCGCGAAGTCCCAATTTGGGGCTGGGCGGAACCCGGTGAGGAAATCGAGGTGACGATTGGCAAGCAGTCCCGCGCGGCGAGGGCGGACGAGAGCGGGCGCTGGAAGGTCGCGTTCTCACCGCTCCAGGCGGGCGGACCCTGGCGCCTGACCGTGCACGGCAGGAAAACGATCACCGTCGAAGACGTCCTGGTCGGCGAGGTCTGGCTCTGCTCCGGGCAATCCAACATGCAGTTCAACCTGGGCGCCACCAATACCGCGGCCAGGGAAATCGCGGTTGCCGACTACCCGCAGATGCGCGTGTTCAACGTCCCCAAGGAAAGCGCGCTCGAGCCGCTGCAGCGCGTCCGCTCCGCGTGGCAGATTGCCTCTCCGCAGACCGCCGGGGAGTTCTCCGCGGTCGCCTATTTCTTCGGACGCGAACTTCACCAGAAGCTCGGTGTTCCTGTGGGGCTCATCACCAGTTCCTGGGGCGGGACGAATGCCGAGGAGTGGACGGACCTCGATTCGCTGCGGCGCGAGCCCGATCTTGCGCCTATTCTTTCGCGCTGGGATCGAGCCGCGCCGGAAATCAAGCAGCTTTATACAAAACCCTTCGAGTCCGAGCTCTGGTTTGACGATTTCGAATTCATTCCTGGCGCCGAGTCTACCGCTGGCCCTCCGAAAGTCCTGGATGATTTCGATGATGGAGACCTCCGGAACCGAATGGGCGGCGAGTGGAGCTATGAGTCAAGTCGGCCGGCAGAGACAACCTTCAATCTGCAAACTCCAGGGCGCGGGGGTGCGGGATGGGCGGCGCGTGTGGCGGGGCAGATGAAAGTGGGCGACTCCTCCGTCTTGCGATTGAGCTACGGGCCCGAAAACGCCAGCACCGATCTGAACGCCTTTCTGGGCATTCGCTTCTACGTCCGCGGCAAGGGCTTCTTCAAATTCCACAGTCTTCAGCCCACGATCACCGATTGGGATAACTACGCGGCCGGAACATTTCGCGCTTCGCCAGAGTGGACGCCCGTCACTGTCCTCTTCAAGAATTTGAAGCAGGCGGGTTGGGGCAAGAAGATGCCTATCACACCCAAGACCTTGACCGGTTTCCTGATCGAGAACCAGGTTGCTGCGCCGCCGCCGCCGCGTCCTCCGGGCGGGCTGTTCAACGGGATGATCGCGCCGCTCATTCCTTACGCATTTCGCGGGGTCGCGTGGTATCAGGGTGAGGGGAACGCGGGCCGAGCCTGTCAATACCGCGAGCTACTTCCCACATTGATTCGAAGCTGGCGGAACGCCTGGGGCAGTGGAGATTTTCCGTTCCTCATCGTTCAACTCCCAAATTACCTGCCACGAAAACCCGAGCCGAGCGATAGCGCCTGGGCGGAGCTGCGGGAAGCCCAACTGATGGCGCTCGCCATTCCCGCGACCGGTTTGGCGGTAACCATCGACCAGGGCGAGGCGGACGACGTCCATCCGCGGCGCAAGATTGAAGTCGGCCGCCGCCTGGCGCTGTGGGCTTTGGGAACCACGTACGGTCAGGATCTGGTCTATTCTGGTCCGATTTATGAATCGATGACTGTTGATGGGAACAGGATCACGCTGCACTTCAAACACACCGGAAGCGGGCTGATCGCCCGGGGCAGAGGACCCCTCAAGGGGTTTGCGGTGGCGGGCGCCGACAAGGAGTATCGTTGGGGCGAGGCCAGAATTGAAGGCGACACGGTGGTGGTCTGGAGCGACCGCGTGACGGAACCGGTCGCTGTGCGCTACGCCTGGGCGGACAATCCGGACTGCAATCTGTACAACAAAGAAGGATTGCCGGCCTCGCCGTTCCGCACCGACCAGTGGCCCGGGATCACGGTTGGCAAAGAGTAGTCAACGCCGAATTGTCAGTTTCAAGGGAGAATCTCATGCATCTTCGACGAGCGACCATAATCACAGTCTTTGTTGCACTTCTCGCATCTTTCCAGCTGGCAGGGCAGAGCGGTTCGCCCCCCGCCGAGCTTTCGGGATGGACGCTCACCTGGCACGATGAATTTGACGGTTCGGAGATTGACTCGAGCAAGTGGGAAGTCCTGACACTCAGAGACAGCTACAATCAGGAAAAACAGTATTACCTTCCGGCCCAGGCTGCCGTCGCGGGCGGCATGCTGCGCCTCACTTCCACCGATGAGCCGTTTGAGGGCAAGCTCTACCGCTCAGCGCGGCTGGAAGGGCGATACGAGCAGGTCTACGGGCGATTCGAAATCCGCGCCAGGATTCCCACGACGCAGGGTATCTGGCCCGCACTCTGGCTTTTGCCGCGCAGCGCACGCTGGCCGTTGGGCGGGGAAATCGACATCATGGAGCACAAGGGCAGCGAGCCTCACACCGTGAGCAGCGCTTATCATTTCACCGACAAAGCCGGCAAGCATCGATACGTGACTGAACGCTATCAGGCCGTCGATTCAAGTGGGCAGGCCATTCGCTGGCCCGACGGCTTTCACGTCTACGCTGCGGAGTGGGAGCCCAAGGAAATCCGATTCTACGTTGACGGCGTGGAGCACTTCCGAACCACCAGCGCCGAGGTGCCCGTCTCCAGCACCCCGATGCACGTCGTTCTGAACACTGCCGTGGGAGGCAGCTTTGACGGCGATCCCGACGCCAGTACCATCTTTCCCCAGGTCCACCTGATCGACTACGTCAGAGTCTACAAGCGTAAGTAGAGGACTTCGGGTGGGGGATTCTCGGCGATCGGGCGCGGCCACAAGGACACCTGTCACGCCCCGCGATCGTCAAGCCCGCCCCTTCCGCTGCCGCGCGCAAACGCGCTAGCGCTCTTCGATGATCGCCACGTCCCAGGGGGCCAGGGTCAGCGTCTGTCCTTTTCTGACGGAGCCCTCGGAGAGCATCTCGACGCCGTCCCCGTAGGAATACGCGAATTTCTGAGCGTCACTCGAATAGTTCAGGTAAAAGTGCAGCGTCTTCCCGCTGTTGCCGGTCCCGTGCCTCACGGTCACCGCTTCCGGAAGTTCCTGGTCCGGGCCGGTCAACCGGGCCTGTTGCAGCTCACCGAATAGGACCCGCTTCTGCAGCTCGTCGCTGAGGAATGTTCCTTCATAGGTGAGCGTTCCCTTGCCGTAGTTATTCCGGGTGATGGCGGCGAACTTCCCGAAGAAGGGATGGTCGTAGGAGGCCAGCACCTTCGCCGATTCCGGCATCAACATTTCCGCCCACGCCGAGACCTGGTTTTTGTCTCCGGCTCCGAACGGATCACCCTTCAGGGCAAGCGGGTGCCGGAGATTGGAGAATTCCTGATAGCTGAATCCCGCCGCCTCGCGCAGCGGGCCGGGCAGGCGAGTCCACCGCACCGTGGAGTATTCGTTGCAGAAGCCGCTCTTGAAGGACATCACCAGGTGCCCGCCGCCTTTCACGAATTCCACCAGCCTTTCGAGCAGCGCGTCGGTGGCAACGTAAAGCGGGGGTACAACGATGACGTCGTAGTCGGCGAAGTTGTTGCTTTCCGGAAAGACAAAATCCACGCCGACTTTCAGGAGCTCGAATGTCCGGTGAAACTGATGAAGCACGGTCATGTAGTCCACATCGTCGGCAAAGGGCATGAACCGGATACCCTGGTATGAATCGATGCTGTAGAGAATCGCGGCCTTGTTCTTTCGCTGGAAGTTGACCAGCCGCGGCCCGACTTTCTTCAGTTCGTGGGCGATGCGGCTTACTTCGTTGTAGGCGCGGTTGGGCTCGAGATCGTGCGAGAGGACACCCTTCCAGTACGTCTCCTGTCCGTAATGGAGCGAGTGCCAGTGCCAGTAGGCGACCATGTTGGCGCCGTTGGCCACGTGCGAATACACGTTCAACCGAAGCTGGCCGTCGTAGGGCGGAAACTGCCCCTTGGAATCCCATCCAATGGTCTGCGCGTTGGTTTCGGTGATGAGGTAGTTGTTTCGCTTGAGCGAACGGACGAGATCCCCGGAGAGGCTGGTGCCCCAGGGGCGCAACTGGTCTTGCACGGCATGGTAGGGATTCACCGCGGCGATATCCAGGTGCTTGGCGATTTCGTATTCGTTGATTTCCGTCCGCACCCCGCCCACGAAATTGTGGGTGATGAACTGGTCCGGCCTCTTGTACTCGCTGACGATGGCGGCCTGCCAGGCCAGGAAATCCGTGGTGATCTTCTGCTGGTAGCGTTCCCATTCCAGCTTGTAGCCCGGATTGAGGATGCCATCCCGCGGCGGCAGTTCGTCCCAATCGTTCACGAGCTGTCCCCAGTAGACCAGGCCCCACAACTCGTTCAGTCTTTGCGTCGAGCCGAATTTCTTCTTCAGGTAGTCGACGAAACTGAGCTGAACGTTGCGGCCCGCCGTGTCGTTGGAGCTGGTCTCATTGTCGATCTGGTAGCCGATGACCGCCGGATGGTCCTTGAAATGCGAGACCACTTGGCGGATGACCCGCTCCGCGTAGTACAGGTACGTGGGATGAGTGATGTCCATGTTCTGGCGAGGGCCGTAGAATTCCTTCTCGCCGCCCAGCTTCGTCACCAGGATTTCCGGATGCTTGCGGTAGAGCCAGGGCGGAATCGAGTAGGTCGGCGTGCCGAGAATGACTTTGATTCCCGCCTGGTGCAGGCGGTTGATGATGCGCTCCATCCAGGCGAACTTGAACTCGCCTTCGCGCGGTTCCCAACTGCTCCAGGTGGATTCGCCCAGCCGGACAACCGTGATGCCGGCCTTCTGCATGAGTTCGACGTCCTGCTCCAGCCGGTCGTAAGGCATGTACTCGTGGTAGTAGGATGCACCGTAGAGGACGGTGTCCATGGCCGGCTTCTGGGCTCTGGCCGTGGCGGAAGACAGCAGGATGAAGATGACAGCGGAGATGAGTGTTCGTCTCGCCATGTCTGTTTACTCCTTCTTGCGCTGCGCGTTCGCGGCGCATTCGGACTTGATGCGAGGGGCGGGGGTTCGAGAGTCCGTCCCCGGGTCATTCGGAATCCGGGGCATTGTAGCGGAAGAGGGGTGGGTTTGTCGCGACTTTCTGAAAGCGCTTCCAGCGTAGGGAATGCCCCTCCCCGCCTCCGGACAGAGTGTCCTGGGCATTGAACTCGGAGTCTGCGGGCAGTAGGATGGGGAGTCGATTCACCCGGCGAAGATGCGCTCAGGGTTCGAAGCCCGGGGAGTCCATTGCGCCTCGAGGAGAGCGCGAGTAAGCCGCCGCGCTGGCCCTTCGTTGCCGGAGTTTGGTCATGGTAGAGCAGCCGGATTGTGAGTGTCTGGTGCTGGATTATGTGAAGTGGGACTTCGATGAGAAGTCCCTGGGCACGGACAGGAACTGGGCTGACGTCGCGTTGCGGACATGCCGCCGTTGCGACCGAGTTTGGCTGTATTACCATTACGAGAATGAAGCGTTCTCGAAATCGGGACGATGGTATCGCGGCGTGGTCTCCGCCAAAGTTGCGGAGAGCATCGAAGCAGAAGACGCCCTGGATCTGCTCGCCAAGCTTGATGGGTACATTTGTGGCGGGAGTTATTTCGGCAGCGTTCGCCGAGGCTGCGGGGCAATCGTAATATCGCCGTAGTCGCCGCGTTGTCTGCCGTATCCAATGGGGGAGGAGTTCAATAAATTGAAGCTTTCAGCGCGTTTCGAAGAAGCTCTGACCTACGCGGCTCGTCTTCATGCGGGACAGCTCCGCAAGGGTACGAAGATCCCTTACGTAGCCCATCTGCTGTCGGTGGCGAGCATCGCGCTGCGCCACGGGGCCGACGAGGACGAAGCCATCGCCGCGCTTCTGCACGACGCCGTCGAGGACCAGGGCGGCGCCGCCACGCGCGAGGAGATTCGCCGCCGCTTTGGCGAGAACGTGGCCCGCATCGTTGATGGCTGCACGGATACCGACGTCACTCCGAAACCGCCCTGGAAGCCGCGAAAAGAAGCGTACATTGCCCACGTTCGAGAAGCCCCGCCGTCGGTGCGGCTGGTCTCTGCCGCCGACAAGCTGGACAACGCCCGGGCCATCCTCGCGGACTATCGCCTGGTGGGCGAGGCCCTCTGGAAACGGTTTACGGGAGGCAAGGCAGGAACGCTCTGGTACTACCGCTCGCTCGTCCGGACATTTCGCGAGACCGGATCGAGTCCGCTGGTCGACGAACTGGACCGGGTCGTTTCGGAGATCGAACGCTTGGCGGGGGAGTAGCAGGCAGGCTGGGGTTTAGAATAGACACCAGAGAGAGGACGGACATGATTCGCATGACAACTCGAACCGCGCTTACGGTCTTTGCCGCCATGCTGTTTTCCACCGCATGGCTTCCGGCTCTTGCCGCGAACGGAGACGCCGCGATGGAATTCAAACTCGCCAGTCCCGCTTTTCAGTCTGACGGAATGATCCCGGGGAAATTCACTTGCGACGGCGCAGACGTCTCGCCGGCGCTGGCTTGGAGCGATCCGCCCTCGGGAACGCAAAGCTTCGCGCTGATTATGGACGATCCCGACGCTCCCGGCCGCACGTGGGTGCACTGGGTGCTTTATGATCTCCCCGCCGAGGCGCGCGAACTGCCGGAAGGTGTTCCCAAGCAGAGCAAGCTCGCGAGCGGAGCGCACCAGGGCAACAACGATTTTCCGAAGATTGGCTACGGCGGGCCCTGTCCGCCGCACGGCCCCGCGCACCGCTACTTTTTCAAGCTCTACGCCCTCGACGCGAAGACCGGCCTCAAACCCGGCGCGACGAAGGCGGAACTTGAAAACGCCATGAAGGGGCACATCCTCGCGCAAACGGAACTGGTGGGTCGTTACCGCCGGTAGCGGAGCAGCTCTCGCCGCGGCGGGTGTGAGAGGCGGCGCGGCTCATTCGAGGACGCGCGTGATCCAGCCTCCGCCCAGAACTTCGTCGGCGTCGTAAAACACGGCAGCCTGGCCGGGCGTGATGGCGCGCTGGGGACTGAGGAAT
>DATKYV010000317.1:0-2968 GCA_035528275.1 Terriglobia bacterium
CGCCCGTGATGATTCTCAAGAGCTGCATCGGCAACCGCAGCCTCGGCTGGGACCTCCTGCCGCCGGGCAGCGAACGGTACGAAGTCGAAGAGAAGGACAAGAAGACTGGAGAAACCAAGACCTTCGTCTACGCCGGCTATAAAGACTCGCCGTCCAAATGGGAAAAAGGCACCGAACCCCAGAAGATCACCTGGTACGCCGGGATGCAGTACGACGGCGACACCGCCAACGCGAAGAAGGTGCTTGAGGAACTCGACAAGTGCTACCCCGGGGCAAAGGGGTACGAGATCGCGGGATTCTTCTTCTGGCAGGGCGACAAGGATCGCTACGATGCCGGTCTGGCCGGCCACTACGAGCAGAATCTCGTCCACTTCATCAAGCAGTTGCGCAAGGACTTCAGTGCCCCGAAAGCGATGTTCGTCGTTGCCACCCTCGGCCAAACCAAGAAGGGCGCCGGGGGCAATGAGGGAACGATACTCGAGGCGCAGCTCACGGTTGATGGCAACAGCGGCAAGTACCCGGAGTTCAAGGGCAATGTGGCCACTATCTATTCCAATCCGTTCTGTCATGGCGGCGCCTCCAACAGCCACTACGGCGGCAACGCTGAGACCTATATGGATATCGGCGAAGCCATGGGCCGGGCAATGGTTGAGTTGATCGGGACAAGCGGTGGTTCGTCCAAGTGAACAACTTCCGCCGGATCGCCCCCACCCCGGCAGAGCCGCCCACCCGCGGCCACGAGGGGCTTTGCGGGAAGCTCTGGATCGAGCCGGTCCGCCGGCAGTACGGCGGCGTCGCGCCCTCATCCTCTTTCTCGGGCGGGTGCATCTGCAGCAACTCGCGGTTCGACCTCGACCGCTTCGACCGCGCCTTGGTGCCCGCGATGCAAACCCACACGGTGAACGTGCTGGACGCCAATGGGAACCCTGCAATGCGGATCGGCGGCCACGGGATCTCCATCGGGGGCAGGGACACGGGCCACTGGGTGCGCGGCAACGCGATCCGCGACAACGCCAAGGCGGGCATCTTCTTCCGCGAGGGCGACCTCGCCATGGCGGGCAGCCGCAACCGGATCGAGGGGAACGTGATCGAGCGGAACTGCCGCAAGCAGGGCTCGGCGGAGATCGAGATCCAGGGGGAGGCTCGGGACGTGCACATCCTCAAGAACACGATCCGCCCAGCCGCGCGGGAGGGCAAGCAGGTGAGCGGGATTCTCGTCGGTCACAAGGCCGGCCGCATATTGATCTTCGGCAACAAGATCGAGGGCGATAAGGTCACTCCCATTGAGAACCGCGCCCCGGACGACGCGGTGGCCACCCCGCCACCGGCCAAGCTGCTGCCGGTGGGGCCGGAGGCGGCGCCGAAGACTGGCGCGGCGCACCTTGGGGGAGACGTTCGGTGAAGCGGCTCACGGGGTCGCTCTGCGGCAGTAATTCCGAGACATCTGTGAACGTGAGCTCAAACGCCAGGTAGAGTGCTGGACGTGTGTGAGGAATTCGCGAGGAATCCCTGCGGCTCCACGGTGTTCCATTTCCGCCACGTTACCGCAAACGACTACTGTGCTCTACTCTTCGCGCTTGTCGAGGAAGGGATCCATCGAGAGCGTGCCAACGAACCCCCGACCTGGTGCCCGGGGAAGCAGTTCTACCGTTTCGAGAACGCGGGAGAGGACGACGCGCTCCTCAGCTTCATCACCGAGGACCTTCGACGGGCGGTCTGGTACACCACTCACGTGCCAGGGGGGCGCAAGGTCTACATGGAGTGGTACAGCACGGCCAGGCAACGTTTGGGGAAGCTGGCCAACCGGCGCGGCTAGTTCATCCTGCCCGCGCAGCGTCCCGTGGCGATCCACTGGTATCTCGCAATGCCCAAGAATGCTCCGGCGAAGCAGGTGGGCGCCGATATCATCGCGCGCATGTGCTCGCCGCAGAACGTAGTGGACCGGTTCGTTCGAGGCACGCGACTCCCGTTCCACAGTGATTTCTTCGATGGGTACCTGCCAGTGTCGGGCCGCGATGGGTCTGCCTACAAGGACGCTTTCGGCAAAGCGCGCTCCTTTGCCTCGTTTTCCTGCTATCCGCACATCGCAGGACTACTCGCTACCTCCCTGCGCGCCGCGGTGGCTGACGCGAAGCCCGAGCTGGACGCCAACGGGAAGTTGCGCGATGGAGGGGGGCCCAAGGACAAGGCGAGAGCTGAGATCAAGCAAGTCCTCAGAAGCATCCGCAAGCGGCTCTGGTTCGTCAAGCCTGCCGGAAGTACATCGGGCTTTGAGTGCCAATTCCCCGGGGAGTGCCCGCTCGAGCCGCAACCGCAGGCCAGCCCCGAGGCGAAGGAGCAGGACCGACGTGAGGCCGAACACCACGGCGAACAGAAGCCGGGGACGGCGAAAGAGGCAAAGTGACCACAGGCTACGCAGGGCGTGGCCTGCCCCCTCCAATGTGGCATTGCTTGTTGATGACGCTGCGCGACGCTCTTGTTCGAGCCACTCGTGGCGACGCTCGTTCTGCTCAGGCGGGCGTAGGGAGGTACTCAAGAGCTGGGGGCCGGCGCTCTGCCGTCGCGATTCGCCTTCGGTATCCCCGACACCGCTGTCATTGCTGCAGGGGAGGAGCTATCCACGATAGCGCCGCGGGCTTTGGGGATGTAGCGCCGCCGCCCTTGTGTGCGGGGTCTGTAGTGGTTCTTGTAGTGGTTTCTGTTCGGAATATGCGGAATATTCGGAACAGACGACGCCGCGTGGCGGCGGAGCTATCTTCATAACTCATTGGGACTTATGGCCTTCCATCGAGGCGGCCCCTCTCCCGCAACCATGAATGGGGTTCGCGAGGTCGCTGGTTCGAATCCAGTCTCCCCGACCAACGTAAGCACTTGTTTGACATTGACTTAGGGCGCCAGCAACGCCAGCGCGACACGCCCTGATTGTAGTGGTTTTGTGGTGGTTTCCTGCCGGAGTTCCTGCATTCCG
>DATKYV010000318.1:0-9406 GCA_035528275.1 Terriglobia bacterium
GCGCGGAAGATTTCGTCGGGAATCTGGTAGGGCTCGAAGCCGATGCCGGTGCGGATTCCCAGGACCTTCGCGTAGCGAAAGGCTTCGCCCCAGAGTTGTTGGGCGAGTTCCTGAGCCTCCCAGCAGTTCCGCGCCTTCGTCGTGGCGTCGGAGCCGAAGACTTCTCCGTCGTAGAAATCAGCGGCGCCCATGCCGTAACGCGAAGTCCGCTCGGGAAGATAGCCCCAGCGGTTGGTGGCGGTGGTGTCGGTGAACGCCAGATGGCCGACCCCGCCGTATTCAAGTGACAGAAACGATTCCGTCCATTGGTTGGCTCCCGAGTAGACGTGGATGCCCAGGGTGTTGAAGCGCATGCGCAGCATGGCTTCGAGGTAGGCCCGAAGGTCTTCGCGATTGAACACCGTAATGCAGTTCAGAAAGTCGGGCCAGGGCACCAAACCACGCACGCTGAAGCGGGGTTGGCCGCGCCAGGGGCGCTCGGGCGCCGGAAGGGCCAGAGCCTGCTGGGGCTGCAAGGGATAGATCTCTCCGTCCAGTCCGAAGAAGGCACCTTGCCGCTCCAGGAAATCGAAAACCGCGTAGAGGACTGCCTGGGGTGTGGCTCCGCTCAGACGCGCTTGGGGAGTTTTGCCGACCGGGGACTGCTGCGTAATCTCGTAGGCTTCCGGGTTCTGGAAGGCCTTCGAGTTGACTTGGAGCGAAAACACGAAATCTTCTGCCCTTGGCTCGACGTGCTGTAGCGTGGGTTGGATCGGCTGGTGCGCGAAGCCAAGATTCCTGAGTCCCCGCGCCAGCTCGCGAGCGGCAAGTTGCTCCTGGAATTCCGCCTCCGGCCGGACGAGGATCCACACCGTCCGGCTCGGCGCGAATTGGGTTTGCATTTGCAGCGAAGAATGGCGCCCGTCCGAAGCAGAAGAAGGAAGTCCAACTGCCGGGGCAGGCCCGTGCGCTTGACGTTGAACTGCCCCGCTGAGCGCCGGCGCGGCACCGAGAAGGGTGGTCGAACTTCGTAAGAACTCTCGCCGTCCCATGCGAGTACGCGAGCTCATGATGCCCTCCAGGGATCGTAGGGATTTAGGCCAAGACGTGTTCAGAGACTTCTGGCCGACTTGCTCAATGGTTCACCCGCCACCCGTGGGCGGACACTGAATCGGGGAGGCGGCGTGGAGAGGGTTTCTCCTTCACGGCTGGAGCGGAGATGAGGATGACCAGAAAAATGCCACCTCACTTCCCAAGCTCGTTCTTGACGATGTGGCCGCCTGTCATCACGAACTTGACGTGCTCGAGGACCGTTACATTGGTGAGAGGGTTGCCTTCCACAGCGATGAGGTCGGCGAATTTCCCCGGTTCGATACTCCCCACGCGGTCGGACCATCCGAGCAGGTCAGCGGCGTTGACGGTGGCGGACTGGATGGCCTGGATCGGCGTCAAACCGTACTTCACCATGTAGGCGAACTGCTTGGCGTTGTCGCCGTGTGGGTAGACGCCGGCGTCCGTGCCAAAGGCCAGCTTCACTCCCGCCAACGCGGCCTTGCGGAAACCCTCCCGCTGCTGCCGGCCGATCGAGCGTTCCTTGGTGATCATCTCGTCGGTGAAGCCGTATTTCTTGCCCTCGCCGAGGATGAAGTCGTCGTTATAAATATCCGCCACCAGGTAGGTTCCATTCCGCTTCATCGCCCTGATGCCTTCTTCGTCGATCAGGCTTCCATGTTCGATGGAGTCGACTCCCGCGTTCGAGGCGTCGACGATGGCCAAGCTGCCGTGGGCGTGGGCGGCCACCTTGCGTCCCAAGCGATGCGCTTCGGTCACGATCGCCGACATCTCCGCCGGGCTGTACTGTTCCGAGCCGGGAAGGTCGCCTTTGGAAAAGACGCCGCCGCTGGCGCAGAACTTGATCACGTCGGCCCTATACTTGATGACCTCGCGTGTTTTGGCCATGACGGCGGAGACGCCGTCGGCCACCGCCTCGTCGTGATAATTGAACTCCGGGGCCAGGTGGTTCTCGTCGCAGTGGCCGCCGGTAATCCCCAGCGCCGGTCCAGAGACCATCATGCGCGGTCCCGGAAGATCGCCGGCCTCGATGGCATCGCGCAGGGCGACGTCAGAGTAGCCTTTGGCTCCCACATTGCGAACCGTGGTGAAGCCCGCCTCAAGCGTCAGCCGTGCATTCTTCGCGCCCGTCAGCGCCTCGCGAGGCACTGAGATTTCCAGCGCGCGCAAGCCGGAGTCCTCGGGGTCGCTGGTCAGGTGGACGTGGCAGTCGATGAGGCCGGGAAGCAGTGTCGCCGAACCCAGATCGATGACCGTCGCCCCGGCGGGCACAGCGAATCCGTTGGCTGCGCCGACCCTCTCGATCTTGTCGCCGGTGATGAGCACAATCTGCTGGTCGAGCACCCGCCCGGCCTTGACGTCCACCAGGTGCGCGGCTTTCACAGCAACTATCTTGGGTGCGGGATTCGCGTCTTGGGCAAAGCTGAATGAGGTCAGAAAACAGATGACGGCGGCGAGCCCAATTGCTTGCTTCATGATTATTGGTCCCCCTTGAGTTCTCTGAAAGATTCACCTCCAAAAGGACAGCGATTATTGCACAGGCGCTATCCCCCGACAATTATGGTCGTGACCCCGTGGCTTCGCAGGGGCAGGGGTGTGGTAACATAAGTGCCGATTTCAAGGCATCGGGAGGCGTGATGGCGTTGCAGGGCAAAAGGGTCGCCGTGTTGGTGGCGGACCTCTACCAGGAGATGGAGGTCTGGTATCCGTTGCTGCGCTTTCGCGAGGAGGGCGCGGAAACGGTAGCGGTCGGCGCGGAAGCGGGCAAGAGCTACTCAAGCAAGAAAGGGTATCCCGCGGTGGCGGACAAGTCGCTGGACGAAGTCAGCGCCGCGGATTTTGACGCGCTGATTGTCCCCGGCGGTTGGGCCCCGGATGCACTCCGTCAAGACGACCGAGTCCTGAAGCTGGTCCGGGAGATGGACGGCGCGGGCAAGGTGGTGGCCGCCATCTGCCACGCCGGATGGGTGTTGTGCTCAGCGGATATTCTTCGCGGCCGGAAGGCTACCTGCTTCAAGGCGATAAAGGACGATCTGATTCACGCCGGCGCGAAGTATGTGGACGAGGAAGTCGTGGTGGACGGAAACCTCATCACCTCGCGCGTGCCGACGGATCTGCCGGCGTTCTGTCGGGAGGTTGCCAAAGCGCTGGCCGCCAAACCTATTGCCCGGAAGGCAGGAACGGGGAATTAAACGGCGTAACACGGACGGCCCCACTTTGCGATTGTGGGTTCCCATGCCTAAGTTTTTTGGAATCTCGAATCTCATTCAAGGAGTGCTTATGCGGAAATATGGACTATTGCTGATTCTCATTGGTGCAGTTGCTTGCGGCCTCCTGCTGCGCAGTGGCGCCGGTTTGGCCACGCCGCCCAAGAAGGGCAAGCTGCTCTACATGACCCTCTGCAAGGGCTACAAGCACGAAAGCGTGCCGCTCTCCAAAGAAATCGTCAAAGAGATTGGAGAAAAGTCCGGCGCGTTTGAGACGACGGTCACGGAGGACGTCGCCGACTTCACGGCGCAGAACCTGAAGAATTACGACGCGGTGATGTTCAACACCACCGGCGAACTGCCCATGACCGACGAGCAGAAGAAGGCTTTCCTGGATTTCGTCCGCTCCGGCCATGGTTTCGTGGCCGTGCACAGTGCCACCGACACCTTCTACATGTGGAGCGATTTCAACGATCTCATCGGCGGCTATTTCAACGGCCATCCCTGGCACGAAATGGTCACCATCGAAGTAGTGGACCCCTCCAGCAGTCTTGTGGGATTTCTCGGAAAATCGTTCCAGATCAACGATGAAATCTACCAGGTGAGTGATTTCAAGGCGAAGGACTCGCACGTGCTTCTCAGTCTCGACCCTTCGTCGGTGGACCTAAAGAAGCCGGGCGTTCAGCATCGGTATTACGGCTGGCCCGTAGCCTGGACTCGGCCGTACGGCAAGGGCCGCGTGTATTACAACGGCCTGGGGCACGACGACTGGGTCTGGAAAGATACTCGCTTTCAGGAGATGCTGGCCAAGGGCATTGAGTGGGCGATGGGTTTGGCGCGGTGAGGGGCCCTTCGCCGCCAGCCACGGGGCAGGGGAGCGCTCGATGAAGTGGCGGAGTCTTGTCTCGCGAAGAGGCGTGCTTCGATCGGTCGCCGCCGCGGCTGCCGCCGTCGGTGTAGGGAGTGCGATACGCGGCCCTTCGCAGCAGGCAGGCCGCCCGCGCGTTCTGGCACTGATCGGCGACCGGTACCACAATCCCGACTATATCCGCGTGTCTCTGGACAAGGTCTTCGGGGAGCTGGATCTTCCCGTCACCTACACGATCAACTACGAAGAGATTTCCGGCTCCTTATTGAGCCGGTATGAGTTGTTCGTGTGCTTTCGCGACGGGATGATCTGGCCCGAGGGATACCTCGAGCCCAACGGCTATAGCTACTCCAACCAACTCGAGAATCGCGGGGACTGGCCGAAGGAGAAACCGCAGGGTTGGATTACGGAGGAGCAGGGCAGGGCGATCAAGGAATTTGTTCTTGCCGGAGGGGGTTTCTACGCGCTGCACAACAGCAGTCACATCTCCCTCTATTCTCGAGATTTTCGGGATGTGATGGGCGGTGCGTACGTCGGCCATCCGCCGTTGCGCCCTTTCAAGGTTCAGGTGGTGAACCCGGACCATCCCATAACCCGGGGCGTTCAGGATTTCATGGTGAACGACGAGCAACACTACGTCACGTACGACAAGGCCCCCGAAAACGTCATTCTGAAAAGCGAAAATGTGGATGGGCTCACCTATGAAGACCGGGGTGTGAGTTCGGTTGCCGGGTGGGCTTTCGATTACGGGAAAGGGCGGGTGGTCTTCACCGCTGTGGGCCACACCAACCACGCCATGTGGAACCCCGAGTATCTGAAGATCCAACGCAACGCCGTACGCTGGCTTCTGGGGATGGCTGGGTAATCCAGCACCCGGCGGGGAGGGGCGAGGCGGCAGAGCGGGGTGGCCGAGCAAGCCTTTTCCCTTGACAATAACCCAGAGAGTTCCGTATTTAGGATAGTCGGAAAGATTCGTGCTTTCAGGAGGTTCGGGGGGAAGTTTGGTTCGATAATAGACCTCGTTAGGTGAGGTTCCCACGCAAACACAGGCCACTGCCCAGAAACCCGGAGACGGGCCAATGGGTGGAGCAGGCATGGTCGGCTTAAGGCTTTGCCTAAGGTGGCTTTGTCCCGGCTGGCCGGGACGCTACGTTGCGCGGTGCCAAAGCCCACACCAGGAGGCATTGGAGGCCCAGTCCGTGCCCGGGACTGGGTTCGGCTGGCCCCGTGGGTGTGCAGGCTTCACGGGGTCTTTTGTTTTGGAGGCCGTTCCCGGCGCCGCAGAGCATGCCTCCTGCCGAGCCGGCCACGAGAGGGGTCAGACATGATCTACTTCACCGAAATTGAAAACCTTCCCACTTTTGACGCGAAGGGCAATGATCTGGGCCGGCTGGTCGACGTGGGAGTCGATCCCAGCCAGAATTCTCTACGCGTCGCCGCCTTCATCGTCAGGACGCCCCAGAAAGGTACCCTTTGCATTACCCACGAACAGATTCAGTCGATCTCGGTCCGTGCCGCCGTGACCACGTGCCTGGCGGGGGAGATACGCTGTTACGGGTCAGATGAAGGTCTGATTCGGATCAAGAAAGATGTCCTCGACCAGCAGGTTATCGACGTGAACCACCGCAAGGTCGTGCGCGTCAACGACGTCGACTTTGACATTCAACCCATGGAGAGGCATACCGAGCTGCGAATCCTGGCCGCCAACGTTGGTTTGGCCGGGGCGATCCGTCGGCTGCTGCAAGGGCTGGCGGCGAAACACACTCTCCGGCTGATCTCGGGGATTTTCCCCTCCACGGTGATACCCTGGGAGTATATCAATCTCATCGAACCCGACCCCGCCCGCCGGTTGAAGCTGCGGATCACCTTTGACCGCCTGGCCCGCCTGCACCCCGCGGATGTGGCGGACATCCTGGAAGACCTCAGCCGCGACGAGCAGAAAGCCGTGCTTGAATCGCTGGACGACGAAACCGCGGCGCAAGTGCTGACGGAGATTCCCACACACTTGCAAGCGGTGCTTCTGGAAAGCTTCTCGCCGGAGCGGGCCGCCGATATTGTCGAGGAAATGCCCCCCGACGAAGCCGCCGACGTCCTCCAGGAACTCTCGCCGGAAACCTCCGCCGAACTCCTGGCGGACATGGAGACGGAAGAAGCCAAGGAGGTCCGCGAACTGTTGGCCTTCGAAGAAAATACCGCCGGTGCTTTGATGACCACGGAGTACCTCGTCGTGGGTGAAACCGCGACCGTGGCGGGCGCCATCGAGGCTCTGCGGAATTTCGAAGGCCCCCTCGAGTCCGTGCACGTCATCTATCTGGTCAACCCGGATCGCGTCTTGACCGGAGCGGTGCCCGTAGCCCGAATACTCCTGGCGGAATCAACGACGATGCTCCGCGGGCTTACAACCTCGCCGATGATCTCCATCCTGGCGCATCGGGGCGAGAACGAAGTGGTGGATTTGTTTCACAAGTACAACTTGCTGGCTCTGCCGGTGGTGGACGAGAAGGGCCATCTTCTGGGCATGGTGACGGCGGACGACGTGCTCGAGCTGGTGGTCAATCGCAAGTAGTCCCGGTAAAAAGAGCGTGTTTCTGTGAATCTCAAGCGCCTGAAGAGAATCCGAATGAGCGCGCTGATCTTCCTGTCCGTGATCGGACCGGGGATCATTACCGCCAACGTCGACAACGACGCGGGCGGCATCTACACCTATTCGATCGCCGGGGCGCGCTTCGGCTACTCGCTGTTGTGGACACTGATCCCCATCACCCTGGCGCTGGTTGTCGTTCAGGAGATGGTGGCCCGCATGGGAGTGGTCACCGGCAAAGGGCTCGCCGACCTGATTCGCGAGGAGTATGGACTGCGGACCACCTTCATCCTCATGGGGCTTCTGATGGTGGCGAACCTGGGGAACACCATCGCAAACTTTGCCGGGCTGGCCTCCGGAATGGGCCTCTTTGGAGTGAGCCGCTATCTTGCCGTGCCCCTCGGAGCGTTCATCATCTGGGGGCTGGTGGTGAAGGGCACGTACCGGATTGTGGAGCGGGTGTTCCTGATCGGATGTGTCTTCTACCTGACCTACCCCATCTCCGGATTTCTTGCCGAGCCCGATTGGTCGCGCGCCCTGACCAGCACCGTCGTGCCTTCCATCCAATTCGATTCCGCTTACATCTACATGATGATCGCCTTGGTGGGGACGACGATCACCCCCTGGATGCAGTTCTACCTGCAGTCGGCGGTGGTGGAGAAGGGAATCAAGGTCAAGAATTACATTCAGGCGCGTTGGGACGTCATCCTGGGGTGCGTCGTCACCGACGTCGTGGCGTTCTTCATCATCATTGCATGCGCGGCTACGCTTCATGCGGGCGGGCAGCACGAGATCCTGGATGCCGGGCACGCCGCCGTGGCCCTGCGTCCGTTGGCGGGACGCGCGGCGAGCGCCTTGTTCGTTTTCGGGCTCTGCAACGCTTCGCTGTTGTCCGCCTCGGTGATACCCCTGGCCACTGCCTACTACGTCTGCGAAGGATTTGGACTGGAATCCGGCATCGACAAGCGCTTCTACGAGGCCCCCACGTTCTACTGGCTCTACACGGCGTTGATTGTCTTCAGCGCGCTGGCGGTGGTCATGTTGAGCGAGGCAAACCAGATTCCCATCATCGTTCTTTCCCAGGTCGCCAATGGGATTCTTCTGCCCTTTGTGCTCATCTTCATGTTGCGCCTGAGCAATCGCGCCGACCTGATGGGCGAGTACCGAAACAGCCGGGCGTTCAACATCATTGCCTGGACGACCAGCCTGGTGATGATTGCCCTCACTTTTCTTTTGCTCGTCAGCGCCTTCTTCCCAAAACGTCTGCCTTCTTGACGCGGTTCGGTCCTGCGAGCCTTCCATCTCGGTGGGCGGGCTGCTGAAACTACCTGGGGGTGGCAGCTTCGGCAGCCTGGCGGGCTTCCTGAAGCCTGATGCGCTCTCTCACGTCGTCACGGAGAAGATTTTGCTGCTCCAATGTGAAACAAAGGGGGCGAAGCAAATCTTCGCGGTTCAGCCGGGCGCGCATGATTCCGGTGGGTGAATGGGCCGTGGTTTTCAGCAGCAGGTGTCCAATCTCGTGCGCCATCACGAGGCCAAGGATGGTGGCCGGTGAGTCGCCAAGCTCCTCGGACAGTTCCCGGACTCGGTGCTCGAAGACACTGGCGGCGAAACCCAGGCGATCGTCCGTGGACTGCAATGCAAACCCGAACGTGGAATCGGTGAGAAGGACGCGCTCGGCCATCGAGCGGGGCAGAATCCTAAGCAGAAGATCGGTGGGGGCAAAGGGCTTGGCGCATTCCGGATCGGCTGTGGAGTCTTCTGCCGCGCCTCCACAATCAAACCATGCCATTCCAATTCCTGCTTCGTTAAGAATTCTGGTTGCCTCCTGCTTGGCCCCGGCAAGCGTTGCCCGGGGGACTTGAGCATAGTCCTGCACGCGCACTGTGATTCTCATCTCCATCCCGGCGCTTTCGGGCGTGGGTTCAGCGGCGTACCCGGCCGTGCTCAGGATGACGAGGATTCCCAAGAGAGCTAGACTCCCGGCTCCCCAACCCCGAATCCCGAGCCTCGGGCTCTTAATCCCTGACTTCCAGGCCCCAACCCCTAGACCCTGCTTTTTCATGGCGCTCACCTCCGTCCCGCAGCGCGGGATGGTGGCGCCAGCTTTTTTCAGGTCGCAGGGCAACTCAATGCACAGGGATTGAAACCTGAGTGAACTGCCGTTGAATGGTTAACGTATTGAAAATACATCGGTTAGCGCTTCTATTGACGCATAGATGAAGCTAGGTGCAGCGGGCTTATGTTGTGGTAAACTCTGCCCAGCGCCGAAAACTCTGTTAGTCCGACGGACTCATTTGACGCGGGCGGCTCGGAGTTGTGGTCCGAGTCGCCTGCAAGGTTCGCTGTCATGAGACCATCTGCCCCGCCTTCAACGCTCATTCGCTTCGGGGTCTTTGAAGTCGACCTGCGCGCGGGTGAGCTCCGTAAACAAGGTCTGAGAATCAAGCTCCAGGAACAACCGTTTCAAGTTTTGGTGATGCTGCTCGAACGACCGGGCGAGGTAATGACGCGCGAGGAATTGCACGAGAGGGTGTGGGGTTCGGACACCTTTGTGGACCTCGAGCACGGCTTGGCGACGGCGGTGAAGAAGATTCGCGAGGCGCTGGGCGACGACGCCGACACGCCGCGCTATGTCGAGACCCTGCCGAGACGGGGGTATCGGTTCATCTATCCTGTAGTGGCAATGTCCTCATCACC
>DATKYV010000319.1:0-9942 GCA_035528275.1 Terriglobia bacterium
GCTATTCCTCTAGATCCATTAGCTAGTTGATTTCGCAAGGGGTTAGGGCTAGACTTGGCCTTGGAACTGACATCTTGGTCAGTCTCCTTCGCGAGGTCGCAAGAGTCTCTGCGGCCGTAATCTGAACAGTGCCAGCGGTTGAGCCAGAAATGGAGTTTCAGTTTCCGGACGACGATCGATTTCCTACTTGGAAAATTGCCTTCTTCCAGTATCTCATCGCGGCCTTGCTCTTGGGCCTGCTGGTTGGGTATTGGAGACTGCAAATCGGGCAACATCGCGCCTACCTGGAACTGGCGGAACGGAACCGCGTACGGAATCTCCCCATCATCGCTCCCCGAGGTCAAATCCTCGACCGCGAAGGCCGCACGCTGGTTGACAGCCACCCGGCCTTCAGCATCCTGCTGATGCGCGAAGGCTCCAACACTCCCACCCCGGAAAGGCTCGCGGAAATCGCGCGCACTTTGGGCCTGGATGCGGAGGAAATCAACCAGCTCAAGAAACGCGCCGCCAGCCTGCCGCCTTTCCAGCCGATGGTTCTGAAGCAATCGGCCACCATCGAGGACATCGCCTTTGTCGAATCCCACCGCGTGGAGTTCCCCGAACTGAACCTGATTCAGGTCCAGCAGCGGTTTTATCCCAAGGCCTCGATTGGGGCGGCGGTGCTGGGCTACGTGGGCGAGGTGTCGGAAGAGCTGCTCTCTCAGCCCGGCTCGCCCTATCGGCCCGGAGACGTGGTCGGAAAGTCCGGGGTCGAGCGGACTTACAACTCGGTGCTCACCGGCAAGGATGGCATGCGTCGCGTCATCGTGAACAGCCGGGGACAAGAAATCGGTTCCATGACGACCATCAAGCCCAAGCCCGGCAACGATCTCCGCCTCACCCTCGACCTCGATCTGCAGATGGTTGCGGAAGCCGGACTGGGGGAGGAATCAGGCGCGGTCGTGGCCCTGGACCCGCGCACCGGGGAAATTCTGGCGATGGTCAGCCATCCTTCGTACGACCCGAATGAATTTGCCCGGCGGATGGACCCTGAATCCTGGCAGCAGCTGATTTCCGACCCTGAGAAGCCTTTGATGAACAAGGCGATTCAAGCTCACATCGCCCCGGGCTCGGTTTTCAAGGTCATTACCGCGACGGCAGCGTTGGAGACGGGGACGATCAAACCCAACTACTCCTTGTATTGTCCCGGCTGGGTGTCGATCTACGGCCACACGTACCACGACTGGACATTCAAGAAAGGCCACGGCCACGGGCTGGTGGACCTCCACCAGGCGATCGTCGTTTCTTGCGACGTTTATTTCTACACGCTCGGGAAACTACTGGGAATCGAGAAGATCGAGTATTTCGCCAAGCGCCTGGGACTGGGGGCGAAGACGGGAATCGATTTGCCTGCCGAGGAGCCCGGCTTGATCCCCTCCCCGGATTGGGTCAAGAGGGCCTTCAAGCGGCAGTGGTGGCCGGGGGAGACCATTTCCGTGGCCATCGGCCAGGGCGCCGTCGCCACGACGCCGCTGCAATTGGCCTACGCGATTGGCGGGATTGCCACCGGCGGGACGTTCCGCCGTCCCCACGTCGCCTTCCGGGACCAGTTGCGCGCCCTGGGATTCGAGCGGGAAGATGACGACACCGAAAGGTTCCCCCTGGATGAATCCACCATCGACGTTCTGACGCGCGGCATGTGGGGCGCGGTCAACGAGGGCGGGACAGGAGCGCGGGCGCGCTACCCCGGCCTCGACATCGCCGGGAAAACGGGTACGGCGCAGGTGGTCAGCATGGCGTTGATGGAATCGTCTCGCAAGAAAGAATACTTGAGCAATGCCTGGTTCGTGGGCTTCGCGCCCAGCACGAACCCCGAAATCGTGGTTGCGGCGCTGGTGATGCACGGCAACAACTCGGCGGTGGCTGTGCCGATTGCCCGGGACGTCATCAGGACTTACTTCGACAAGAGGATGTCCCGGAAATCCATTCCCGGGCAGATGGAAACTCGCGTTCGCATGCTGAGCGAATTGGAAGGGCCAGCCCCCGCCACCGCTCAGCGCGAGCTGCAGCGACGTTAATACCGGAATCGGTCCTATGCGCAAGACCCTCAGACTCCAGGACGCCGACTTGGTTCTTCTCCTTCTGGCGCTGGTCATTGCCGTGATCGGCTTGACTGTGATTTACAGCACGACGGCCGATTCGGCCTTGGTGGGACAGTTTAAGAAGCAAGTTTATTGGGTCTTGTTGGGCGCCTTCCTGGCCCTCGCGGTGAGCCGGCTGGACTATCACTTCCTGCTGGAACAGACACCTTGGCTCTACGGCCTGAGCGTCCTGACTCTGGCGGGGCTGCTTGTTGCCGGACCAAAGATTGCCGGCGCCAGGCGCTGGCTGGCGGTCTGGGGCCTAACTTTCCAAGTGTCAGAGGTCGTTAAGTTGGTTATAATATTGACGGTGGCGGCCTATTTTGCCGAAAAGCGCGGCCAATACGTCACCTGGAAGGATTTCGCGAAACTGGGAATTCTGGTTGCCCTGCCGACGGTCTTAGTGGCGTTGGAGCCCGATCTCGGGACGGCTCTGACTTTTCTCCCCATTGTGGCCGCAGGTATCTTCCTGGCAGGAATTCGCCCCCGGCAAGTGGTAGTGCTGGGACTCCTGGGAGTACTGATGCTTCCGGTGGGCTGGCACTATTTCCTGAGGCCATATCAGCGCGAGCGATTGATCACCTACGTCCATCCTTCGCACGACACACAGGGCTCCAGCTATCAGGTTACCCAGTCGAAGATCGCCATCGGTTCAGGCGGCTTTTGGGGCAAGGGTCTGGGGAATGGGACGCAGGGCCGGTTGGGGTTTGTCCCTGTCTCCCATGCGGACTTTGTTTTCGCCGCCTTCGCTGAGGAACAGGGTTTCGTTGGCACGTTGGTCGTTTTGCTCCTCTACTTCGCCCTGCTTTTGCGTCTCCTGGACGGGGCGCAACGAGCGGGCGATCGTGCCGGAGCGTTTTTGATGGTCGGTTTCGCGTCGGTTCTCTTCTTTCAAGTCGTCGTCAACATCGGGATGATGATTGGTTTCTTTCCGACCACTGGCATCCCGTTGCCACTTATGAGCCAAGGAGGATCGTCCCTGGTCTTCACGTTCCTGGGACTGGGCCTGGCCATGAGCGTCAATATGCGGCGGCTTGTCAATTAGGAACCGGCTCAGCGGATGACCGCTGTAACGCGCGGTTAGCCGCAAGCATCTGGTTTTCTCATCGGCGCAGTGGCGCCGGATCGCGGACAAGGTGGGTCCGGACGGATCTGCAAGGGCTATCGCACCGTCAAAGCCACCCGATACACAAGGTACCGGCCGCGTTCCTCGCGCTCCCGACCCGGAGGGTGGGGCGGCCGGACGGGAACAATGAAAGTCGATCCTCCGCATCGTCGGGGTTGATCCTTTCAGCTGTTCCTCCAAAAGGAGTTCCCATGAGCAAGGAGCTGTTCATTTCATCGTCTCCTCACGAGACGAAGGTCGCAGTGTTGGAAGACGACCAATTGGTTGAGGTTTACTTCGAGCGCGAGGTCGACGTCGGGCTCGTGGGGGGAATCTACAAAGGCCGCGTCAACCGCGTTCTCCCCGGAATGCAGTCGGCATTTGTGGACATCGGCCTGGAGCGAGACACTTTCCTCTACGTTTCGGATTTCTACGAAGACGAAGAGGAATACGACAAAGTGTTCACGGAGGCCGAGGCTCGCGCCACAAAGTACGCGGCGGGGCCGAAGGTGGTAATCGCTGAATCGCCGGCCGGAGAGAAGGTCGGCGCCGAGGCGGGGGCGGAAGCCGTCCTCACGGAACGCACCCAGACCACAGCGCCCCCCGCAGCCGAGGTGCCGGCTCCGGCTCCTGCCGGGCCACCGGTCAGAGAACCGTCCGAGTCTCGAGGATACGAATCGCGCGGCCGGCGACAGCGCCGCCGCGGACGGGGCGGAACCGGTCCTCGTTTCTCATCCAGACCCGAGCCGCCGGCTCGCTCGACCGAGCGCCAGGACTATCCATCGCCCTCTGCGTTTGAAGTCCTGCCCGGTGAGTCACTGGCCAAATACGGCGGGACCAGCGGCGAGGCGCCTCCCCAGGAATCCGCTGACGTTGAGCCTCCTGGCGCACATGAGACGGCATCACCGAAGCCAGAAGCCCATCCGGGCGACTTCGAAACGCCGAGGACGGAGGAACCGGCCAGCACTTCCGCGGAGGGGTCGGCAATGGGCCTTGAGCCGCCGTCCGTTGGTTCCTCCGTGGGTGAGGAGAGTATCTTCCGGCCTTCAATCTTCCACGAGGCTGGAATCAGCAGCGAGCAGCGCCAGGAAGAGCCCCCGACCGCCCCTGAGTTCGAGGCCGCGGTGGCCCCTGATGAACCGGAGGAGACTCCACCCGCTCAGCCCAACGAAGAAGAAGAGTCCCCAAAGACCCTGGTGGGGTTTACGCTTCCCGCCGCGCACGAAAAACCGGACGAGGCTCCGGCGAAAGACGAGCCTCAGCAGACTCCCCCCTCCGAAGACGCGGCGACGGAAAGCAATGAAACCCAGGCCGCGGATGAAACGGCAACCGCGGCGGCTCCTGAAGCCACGGGGGAAGAAACCACCGAACCGCCAGCGGGCGAAGATGGGGGAACCGGGTCCGCCACTGCCGAGAAACCGGCGGAAGCGGTTTCCCAAGAGACCGGCTCGGCATCAGCCGTCACAACGGAAACTCCTGCCGAACCGCGCGAGCAGAAGTACACTTTGCGCGAGCCTCACCAGCGTCCGCGATTTGTTCCCCGCCGCCGCGGACGGCGCGGAGGAGGCCGCAGCGCTCCCCCGGAACGTCATGAATCCGGCCGGCCCGGGAATCAACATCCCGTTCAAATCGCCGACGTCCTGAAGGAAGGCCAGGAGATCATCGTCCAGATTGCCAAAGAGCCGCTGGGCACTAAAGGGGCTCGCATCACCTCCCATATCGCGCTTCCCGGACGCTACCTGGTTTACATGCCCACCATCAACCACATCGGCGTCTCGCGGAAAATTGCTTCGGAAGAAGAGCGGCTTCGGTTGAGGAATATCATTCTGGAAAACCGCGGCTCGCTGACCGGCGGGTTCATCGTGAGGACGGCGGGGGGCGGCAGGCCCGAAGAGGAATTCAAGGCGGACCTGAAATTTCTCTCCACTCTTTGGGGCGAAATCCGCAGCAAGGCCGAGCGCACCAAGGCGCCGGCCCTGCTGCACCGCGACTTGGAGTTGGTCCAGCGCATCCTGCGCGACATCCTCTCTCCGGACTTCAGGAAGATTCGCGTGGACAACGAATCGGATTACGAACGCGTGGTGGAGTTTGTGGATCGCTGCCAGCCTTCGCTGGTGGGAAACGTCAGGCTCCACACCCGTTCCACCCCGCTGTTCGAGGAGTTCGGCATCCAGGCGGAAATCGACAAGGCGCTGAAGCCCAAGGTTTGGCTGAAGTCGGGCGGCTACATTGTGGTCAACCAGACCGAAGCGCTGGTGGCCATCGACGTCAACACGGGGAAATACGTGGGCAAGACGAACCGCCTGGAAGATACCATCGTCAAGACCAACGTGGACGCGGTGAACGAGATCGTCCGCCAGGTGCGCTTGCGCGACCTGGGCGGCATCATCGTCATCGACTTCATTGACATGGACGAGCGGCGGAACCGCAACAAGGTGGTTCAGGCGCTCGAGGAGGCCTTGCGCCGCGACCGCGCGCCCACCAAGATTCTCTCCATCAACGAATTCGGTCTGGTGGCTCTGACGCGCAAGCGGGTGAAGCAATCGCTGGAGAGGACGCTCTGCGAGCCGTGCTCCTATTGCGGCGGGTCGGGCTGGGTGAAGTCCGTCAACACGGTCTGCAACGAGATTCTCGCCGAAGCCAAGAAGATGGCGAGAGAGATCGAGGGGGACGTGATGACCCTGCGCGTCAATCCCGAAGTCGCGCAATCCCTGAAATCGCGTCAAGGAGCGCTCATCTCTCAGATCGAGTCCCTGACCCACAAGGACGTGATCATCAAGGGCGACCCCACGGTCCATCAGGAGCGGTTTGAAATCTATTAGCCCGCTGCCCCGGCTCGAAATCTGACGGTCAGCGGGAGTTGCCAGGCAGTGGATCCCGCGCTCAAAGAAGGCGTCCGCCTATTCAACGCCCGGAAATTCTTCGAGGCCCACGAAGCCCTGGAAACCCTGTGGTTGAAGTCCGCGGACGAAGAAAAGATTCTTCTCCACGGCCTGATCTAGGTCGCCGCGGCATTTCACCATTTCACTCGCGGCAACCTGGCGGGTTTCCGGTCCCTCCTCGAGAAGGGCTCCATTAAGCTGGAAAAGTCCGCAGAAGCTCGCGGTGGATTTCAACTGGCTGATTTTCTGTCGCAACTTCACCCCGGGCGGGAGTGGGCACATTTAACAGCTCAAAAGCGGTTCGGAGCCCCCGAAGGGGTCAGCAGTCGGAGATTACCGCCGCTCCCGCAGATTCGAGTTTGACCCAACAAACCGCTTTTGTCTTCCCAATTCACCATTCAGATTCACAATTCATCATTCTTCCACCACCAGCTTTCCCTTCATCTTTCCGTGCCCGAAGCCGCAAAACACCGAGCATTTGAACTCAAAAGTCCCCACCTTGTCGGCCGTAAACTCGATCGTCGTCGGCGCGCCTTTCAGGAGCACCTGGTCGATGCCGAATTCTTGAAGCTTGAAGCCGTGCTTGCGATCGAGTGCGGTGATGATGAGCCGGACAACCTCTCCCTTTTTCACGGTGATGACGTTGGGATCGAACTTGTATTTCTTGGCGGTCATTTGAATTTCGTGCACGGCCGGCGCCTGGCCCGAGTCCGGCTGCAGGGGAAACCCCGCCATAACCGGCAGGAATCCCAAGAGGCAGGCAAAAGAAAACAGTCTAAAGCGATTCATATGCGCTCCTCGACGCGGTAAGACCCGAATTGACACCAATCTTTCGAGATCACCATCTGAGCAGGGCGGCCTCGGCGGCCATGCCGGGACCCAGCGCCACCATCACACCCCAGTCCCCCGCGCGCGGCTCTCCGTCCCGCACCACTTCGTTCAAGACGAAGAGTACCGTCGGGGACGACATGTTTCCGAAATTCCTCAGAATGTTTCTTGAGAACCGAAGCTGTTCGTCCGTCAATCCCAGTTGCTTCTGCACGTTGTCGATGACCTTGCGCCCCCCCCGGGTGGGTCACCCAGAAGCGAATGTCCTCGCGCGCCAGGCGGTTCCGCCCGAGCAACGGATCGATGGCGCGCTCGATCATCCCCGCCGCCAGGTCGCGAATCGAGGCGTGAAGAATGATCCGCAGCTTCCCCTCGCGCTGACCGAAGCCGACCTTGTCCTGCTGGTCCGTATCCAGAAAAGACTGGACATCGACGACCGCCGGCAGGGGCGCGCCGCCCTCGCCACTTTCGGTGCTCAGGATGAGGGCCGCGGCGCCATCGGCGCAGATCGCATTGCCCACCACGGTCTCCAGGCTGCTGTCGATGTAATAGCTCGCCGAACAGATTTCCACGGCCAGCATCAGGGCCCGCCGTCCGGGATGCGCGCGCGCATAGTCCCAGGCGCGCTGCAGCGTGGGGACCGCGCCCGCGCAGCCCAGTCCGATCAACGGCGCGCGCTGCACGTCTTTCCTGAATTGCAGATGGCCGATCAAGCGGCTGCCCACATCGGGACAGACGTAACCCGTGCAGGTGCAGACCAGGAAAAGATCCACGTCGCGCGGCGAGAGTCTCGCGGCATTCAGGCACCAGCGGGTCGCCAGGCAGCCGATCTCCAGGGCTCCGCGCAGGAAGCGCGCGTTCAATTGATCGGGAGTCTCGTCACGGCTGAAATTCTCCGGGTCGATATAGAGATGCCGGTAGTCAATATCACTGTTGAGGAAGATTTCCAGGATGTGGCCACTTTGGTAGCCCGCCAGGCGATAGATCTCCTCTTGCGTAAACCGATGGGGAGGATTGGCGGTCCCGATCGCCGGCACTCTGGGATTCGTCACGCTCTTCCCTTCTTCGACCCTGGGTCCCTGCTCTTCCTCTGCTTAGACGCTCAGGTTAGCCGGTAAGATTCTCCGCCTGCATCACCGGTCTGTAAAACAATTGTCAAGATTCCGGTTCCAAGGTCCGGTGACCTCCGATAGAATCATACTGTGCGGCATTTGCCGCAAGAGGTTTGCCATGATCTCTCAGGAACAGGTCTACGAAGTATTGCGCAACTGCTATGATCCGGAGATTCCCGTCAACGTCGTGGATCTCGGCCTTATTTACGATGTGGCGATCGACGACGACCACGTCAACATCGTCATGACCCTGACCGCCCGCGGCTGCCCGGCTCACGCATTTATCAGCGAAGGAATCAAGACGAAGGTCAGTGCGATCCCGGGCGTGAAATCCGCCAATGTCCAGGTGGTTTGGGACCCGCCGTGGGATCCCGGCCGCATGAGCGACGCCGCGAAAAAGCAGTTGGGAATGGGCTGAGGGCGCTTCGCCGCCAAGCACGCACCAGAGATCCCCTCCCCCGTCGAGCCGGAAACAAATCCCGCGGCGTCGCCGATCAGCATTACGCGGCCACGCGTCAAACTGGGAAGGTGGTAAACGGCGCCCACCGGATCGAGATCGAACGTGGTCCCTTCGTCGCGCAGCTCGGCCGGCAAATGGCCGCGTTCCTGGAGTTCACGGAAGAATTTCGAATAGAGACGGCGAATCCCGCGGTTATCCGCCATACGCCCGCCGATGCCGACACAGATGTGGCGGCGCTTGGGAAAGACCCATCCGTAGCCCTGAATTCCGTCGTATTCGAGGCAGACCCGGAGCGGGAATTGCTCGCCGTACATGGCGCGAATGCGCTCGCTCTCGCAGGGAATGTCGGCGTTGGCGCAAAGCACGTAATCCCGAGCCTGCGCCACCCCTTGCGCAATCCGGCGGCAACAGCAACTCGGCTCGACGCGCCGTCCGCGCCCACCACCACGCGCGCCGCGAACTCCTTTCCGTCCGCGAGGCGGACTCGAATTTCGTCGCGCCCTTCGTCCAAATTGACCACTCCTCGACCGCCCAGGAATTCGACTCCCGCTTTCACCGCAATCCGCCGCAGACTGTCGTCGAATTTCGACCGCAGTGAAAGATAGCCAGAAGGTTGCGCCTCCCCGAAGCGTCCCTCGCACCCGAGCGCGCGGTCATAAAAGGTGACCCCGTAAAACGGCGCTTCAATCAACTCGTCGAGCCGGGAGAGGAGATACGGGAAACGCTCGAAGGCGAGGCGATTGATCCAGCTCGCGCAAGTCTTGTGACGGGGAAATGTGGCGCGGTCAATCAAGAAGACGTGATAGCCGCGGTCGGCCAGCAGCTTGGCCGCCGTGGACCCGGCGGGCCCGGCGCCAACCACGATGACGTCACTCTTTTGGGCTAGCCCCATGGAACGAAGGGTCAGAACGTTAGCACACTCGGCGACGAGGCCCGCTCAACCCGTCGCGGGCCTGGGACGCCGCGCTTTGTGCAGCGCGGGGGCTGCCTGGCCATTGCGGGCGCATACCGTCTGTTCGGCGATCCGATGGCATGGAATTGACTTCTTGTCCCCTTTTCTCCGGAATAGGCACGCGGCTTCTGAGAGAAGGAGTGCGCACAAGGATTTGCCAGGCCTATGATTGCCATCCAAGCCTCGGTCTGACGTTCGGGCGCTTGAGTGTCTTCGCCAGGGGTCGCGTGACCTGATCCAGTTTGGTGCAACCCGCCCCGGCACGCACTGAGAGAGCGGGTAGCGACGGCACGATTTTTGCGCCACGGGTTCGCCCCGGCAAGGCCGGGGTCAAACATCAAAAAGCCCACGGCATAAACCCATGCGGTGACTACCCCTGCGGCGCGCGCAGAGAGCCCGAACCGAACGACCACTAATTCCCCGACAACAATCTCAATAGCTCGCTGAGCCTAACTCGGAGCGATCGGATCCAGCCGACGAGTG
>DATKYV010000320.1:0-2315 GCA_035528275.1 Terriglobia bacterium
TACGGGTGGGATTGCGGCCTACAAGGCGGCGGATCTTCTGCGAACCCTTCAGGACCGCGGACTGGAAGTGCAAGTCATCATGACCCGCAGCGCTTGCGAGTTCGTTGCCCCTCTCACTTTCGCGGCGCTTTCCGGCCGCAAAGTGATTACCGGGATGTTCGGTGAAGCGCACGGCGAGGCAAACGTCGATAGCGCCATCGAGCACATCGCGGTGGCGCAGGCGATCGATGCCTTGGTCGTTGCTCCGGCCACCGCCAACGTCCTCGCCAAAATGGCGCAGGGAATTGCCGACGATTTCCTCACCACACTCTGTCTGGCCACCAAAACGCCCGTTGTCGTCGCGCCTGCCATGAACGTGAATATGTGGGAACACGAGGCGACGCGGAAGAACGTCGAGATCTTGCGCGGGCGCGGAGTGAAGGTCGTCGACCCGGACGAAGGGTATCTGGCCTGCGGCATGACCGGGGCGGGAAGGCTGGCCTCGGTCGAGTCCATTGCCCGGGCGGTCTTCGAGACTCTCGGACTCCGCGATGATCTCAAGGGCGAGACGGTGCTGGTCACGGCGGGGCCGACCGAAGAGCCGCTCGACGCCGTGCGCTACCTCAGTAATCGCTCGTCGGGGAAGATGGGCTACGCGCTCGCCGAGGCGAGCCGGCGCCGCGGTGCGCGGGTCATCCTGGTGAGCGGCCCCACCCACCTCGAGCCGCCCGCGGGGGTGATCGTCGAACGCGTCCGCACCGCGGATGAAATGGCTCAGGCGGTCTTTCAACATTTGGACAAAGCGAGTGTCGTCCTGATGGCCGCGGCCGTGGCCGATTTCAAGCCCGCTGACGTCCGCCCCGGAAAGATCAAGAAGCAGGACGGCGTGCCCTCTGTGGAGCTCGCGCCGACCACCGATATCCTGGCGGAAATCGCGCAGCGTCGCAGCCCAGAGCAATTGGTTGTGGGCTTCGCCGCGGAAGCCGAACACGTGATCGAGAATGCGGCTTCGAAGTTGCGCTCCAAACGGCTCGACATGGTCGTCGCCAACGACGTCACCCAGGAAGGCGCCGGATTCGACGTCGATACGAATATCGTCACCATCCTTTTCCCGGATGGACGGCAAAGAAATCTCGAGAGAATGAGCAAATTGGATGTGGCCCAGCACGTTCTCGACGCCGTTGTGGAGCTGCGGCAACCCGGAGTCAGGGTTCAGGAGTCGGGTTCCGGCGGCGTGAAATCGCGCTCCTGATCCTCAATCTCAATTCCCGAAATCCATGGACGACCGCCTGCAGAAACAAATCGCTTCCTGGTTGGAGTTTTACCGCGACCTGGGGATCGAGAGCTTTTACAGGCGGCCGGGCGGAACTGAGGAGGCGCGCGAAGTGAAGCCTCAGGCTTCACGGGAGAGCTCCGCGGCTGAGACACCTGCTCCGAAGCCGGTAGCAAGACCGCCCCAGGCACCTCATTTGTCACCTCCTGCGCAGGCCGCTCCTCCGGCGGCTGCTGTCCCCTTCACCCCTCCGGCGCAATCGCTGAGCTTGTTCGAAGCGCCGCCGCCCGTGCGCCGTGAGCGAGAAACCCTGGAGCAGATCCAGGAGGACTTGGGCGACTGCCAGCGCTGCCGGTTGGCCAAGGGGCGAAAGACGATTGTCTTTGGGCAAGGCGATCCCCACGCCAAACTGGTTTTCGTCGGGGAGGGCCCGGGCGCCGACGAAGACGCGCAGGGGTTGCCCTTCGTGGGCCGCGCCGGCCAACTGCTGAATCGGATGATTCAATTCATCGGCATGAAGCGCGAGGAAGTCTATATCTGCAATATCGTGAAGTGCCGGCCGCCAGGAAACCGCACTCCCGAGCGCGACGAGATCGAGACCTGTTCGCCTTTCCTGCTTCGCCAGATCGAAGCGATCCGGCCGCGGCTGGTTTGTTGCTTGGGCGCACCCGCCGTTCGGACGCTGCTCGGCGTCAAAGAGGGGATCACCAAGATTCGCGGCCGGTTTTATGACTTCGGTGGCACCAAAGCTCTGGCCACCGTTCACCCTGCCTATATTCTTCGCAACCCGCGCGAAGAAAAAATCCTGCGCGAGGATTTCGAGAAGATCCGGGACTTCCTCAAAACGTAGGGGCACGCCGCGGCGTGCCCGCATGGTCATTTCACTTTCAGGACAACGACGTTGTCCACCGGGTCTTTGGCGGATGCGGGAAGCTTCAGGACTGTGCCGTAGTCGGCGGTGACCACCTCGACCTTGTCGCCCGTGCCCAACATACTGGCGCTTGCGATCTGCTTCTCCAGCTTGGGCAGCAGCAGTGCCGAGTCCTGCCAGTTGAGGATGTGA
>DATKYV010000321.1:0-2963 GCA_035528275.1 Terriglobia bacterium
TACATCATCCCCAAGTCCGAGTGGGACGACAGACCGCCCTGGCTGAAAAACCAGCCTGAGCGCTGGTACGGCGAAATCAACTCCGCCGGGCCGGAGGCAGCCGGGGTGGTGATGGGAGCCTTGGTCGGCCTCATCTCCGGCGATTGAGAGTCGGTGCGAAAGGGAGGGTCCGTTGACCATCAAGCGATACCGATGGGTGGCGTTTTGGGCGGCCGGATTCGCTCTGGCGCTTTGCCTCGAAGCCTTCGGTCAGGCTGCAAAGCCGAATTTGGAGCCTGTAGTCGTCGAGACGCCCTGGGGCCAGCACGTTGTTCCCCAACTGAGCACCTATCTCGATATCGAGGTCTACAAGCAACTCAAACCAGGACAGAGGTGGTCGGAGGGCGAATCCATCCGCAGGCGGCTCACCGAGGAGTACAAGTCCGGGAAGCTCAAGCTGCGGCACTTCCCCTGGGGCGTTGCCGAGGGCCTCTACGTTCTGGGCCGCGACGACCATCACCAGCTCACCTATCTTCTCGACACCGGCGAAGGGTTGCTTCTGATCGACCCGAGCTACGGTTCCTGGCAGGAAACCATCAGCCGGGAAATTCGAGAGCTGGGTTATGAACCCTCCGACGTGAAGTGGGTGCTGCTCACTCATTGCCACGTCGACCACGCGCAGTCGTGCCACACTTGGCGGGCGCGCGGTGCCAGGATCTACGTGGGAGAGGGAGACGCGCATCCGGTGGAGAGTGGGAACGACATCACTGCCTGGTGGCTGGTCAACGAGCCGGACCGCCATTTCACAGGATGCCCGGTGGATGAGAAGGTGTACGACGGCGACCGGCTTCAGTTCGGTGGTGTGACGCTTTACGCGATCTCGACACCCGGCCACACACCCGGGGCTACCTGCTATTATTTGTATCGCGACGGCAAACACATTTTCTTCTCCGGTGACATCGCCCTTCACAACGGCCAGCACGCCTGGATGGGAAACCCTTACGCGGACTGGGACCAATATCTGAAATCGTTGGATAAGCTGACCCGCTACGCGGTGGAGGGGAGGGCGATTGAGTTCGATGTCCTCCTTCCCGGCCACGCCACGGTGGACCTGGATCGGGGCATGCGATCGGTGCGGGAAACCGTGCGGGTGGTGCGCAACATCGTGGCGCGGCGGCAGTCGGGAGAGAATATCGACTGGATCGATCCCTACCCGTGGAACTGGCAGCAAGGGATTGTATACGGGAAGAGGCAGTCAGATGTTCGCTGAGCGACGGGAGCGAATAGGGGCCTGTAGCTAAGCGCGCCGGATATCGCGCCACCTCGAGAACAGGGAAAACTATGAAACGAATTTCGCGAAGAAGCCTCTTGACTCAATCGGCGCGCCTGGCGGGGGCGGCGATGGTGGGCCTGCCGCTCGCGGAGGTTTCAAGTGGATCGGCGCAGGGCGAACCCCCCGCCCCAAAACGCAAGCTGAAAGTCATCGTAGCGGGCGCGCATCCCGACGATCCGGAATCAGGTTGCGGGGGAACCATCGCCCGCTACACCGAGCTGGGCCATGAGGTCGCGGTGTTCTACTTGACTCGCGGGGAAGCGGGCATCCGCGGGAAATCGCACGACGAGGCTGCGGCCGTACGGACGGCGGAGGCGAAGAAGGCGTGCGAGATCCTCAAGGCGCGCCCGGTGTTTGTGGGGCAGATCGATGGCAGCGCGGAAGTCAATCCGGCCCGCTACGCGGAGTTTGCCAGGATGCTCGAAGCCGAGTCTCCCGATCTTGTCTATACGCACTGGCCGGTGGACACGCACCGCGACCACCGGGCCATCTCCTTGCTGGTCTTCGACGCCTGGCTCAGCGCCGGCAAGAAATTCGCGCTTTACTATTTCGAAGTCTTGTCGGGCGCGCAGACTTCGCAGTTCCGGCCGACCCATTACGTTGACATTACACCCACCGAGGCGAAGAAACGGGCGGCGTGTTTTGCCCATGCCAGCCAGGACCCTGACGACTTCTACCAATACCACGATGCAATGAACCGCTTCCGGGGGATGGAGGCGGGGCGCAAATACGCGGAAGCGTTTGTGCGACACGCGCAGAGCCCGGACGACTCGCTGCCCTTGGCGCTTTGAGGCAAGATGTTCCGGCGCGTAGCCGGGCGCTCTCACCTCCGTTAGGCTGCGAGATTTCGCTCATCGTCACACGAGTGCTGTCCACAATGCGAGAATCGGGCTGAAACTCTCCACAAGACTGTCTGTCGCAACCGGACAGGCTGTCGCTTCCATCAAGTTCCAGGTTTCCATGAGCGAAAACCCGGTTTGGCAACGGGCTTGCCGCACTGAGCGTCGGAGCAGCAATGGCGAGCGCGCCCGAGGTCGTCTTCCATCCAGTGGAGGTCCGAACCCGCCTGGGACGGACACTCTTGGCGCGCGAATACGCCGTGGATGATTTCGGGGCGCTCGTCGAAATGTATAAGGGTTTTGAGCCGAAGCGGATCGCGCAAGGGCTGCCGCCACCCGACGTCCCGAGGATCGCACGATGGCTGGACGAGCTTCAGCACAAGTCTCGGGCCTTGCTGGCCCTGGACGGCCAGCGGGTGGTCGGCCATACGCTCCTGTGCCCCATCTCCGGCGCCGCGGTCGAGTTTACGATCTTCGTTCACCAGGATTTCCGAGGGGAGGGACTGGGAACAGAACTCACACGGCTGGCGATTGCTTATGCTGTGGAATGGGGATTCGCGGAAATCTTTCTCACCACCGAGCTTACAAACTTTCCGGCTCTGCGCCTCTATCGCAAGGTGGGATTTCAAACCCAGAGCTCCTGCGGCGACGAATGCGAGATGCGGCTTCGAATTGCCGACCTGCCCGCCGCCCGCCCGCGGGCAGCCTGAGCACACCGGTCCATCTGCAAACCCCCGTGGCCCTGCGCAGACCTCAGAAGGTCTGGGCCCAACAACCGGAAGGGAAGCGCCCCGGGCGACTCTCGGCGCACT
>DATKYV010000322.1:0-15308 GCA_035528275.1 Terriglobia bacterium
TGCGATCGCTACGAGCCCCGGCGGGTGGAGGCATGTCAAGGCCCTCCGGGGTGCCCGCGGGGGCGAAAGGAGGGAGGGCAGCCGTTCCCGCCAGCGTTGCCGCGCCCGCACTGACGTTCTTGAGGAAAGTCCTTCGATTAATCCGCGATTGCTTTTTTAGCGCCACGCCGACCTCCGGATTGCCGGGAATAGAAAATCGTGGGGAGACTCGTTGCCCGCTCCGGGCGCTGGACAGCGGACTCCTCGTGAAACCGGCTGGATTGGCGCGATGAGGATAGCACGTCCCGGGGCCCGGGCAACAGTGCCCGGCGAGATTCGGCCGCGGGATTCTGGTACACTTCCAGACAACTGACGGTTGCGCTCGCTTGCGACGCGCGATAAGATGCAACTCCACGCGATTCGGGGGAGGGGGAAATCGAAAACGCTCGTGTCGCGTGAGCGGAGCCTGCCATGTGGTGGGAGAAGAAATCACAGTCCATTGCGCCCACTGACTCGCACCGGACGCCGGCTCCCGACGAGACTCAGAAACCGGAAAACTCCATGACGGAAACAAGGCCAAGGGCCTCAAGTTCAGCCGCACCCGCCCACAGCGAAACCGTGTTGGGGCGGTCGATGGTCCTGCACGGGGACTTGTCGGGAAAAGAAGATTTGCTCATCGAGGGGCAGTTTGAGGGGACGATCAGCCTCCACGAACACTGCCTGACCGTCGGCCCTCATGGCCAGGTGAAGGCGGAGATTCACGCTCGCCAGGTGGTCATTCAGGGCACAGTAAACGGGAACGTCACGGCGGGGGAGAGAATCGAGATTCGCAAGAGCGGCAACGTGGTGGGCGACTTGGTGGCGGCGGCCATCGCCATCGAAGACGGCGCCTACTTCAAGGGGAGCATTGACATCCTGCGTGAACCGGTGCAGGAAGTGGCGAGTGCCGTGTCTTCCCCCAACGCCCTGGGAAGCAGCGCCTAGATCGTCGGCTCGCACCGGCGTTGGATTCGCGCCATTGCGGTCGGCGAATGAAGGTCAAACGGTCGAAGGGCGATTCATCTCCCCATCTCAGACGGAAGCAGGCGCCGCGTTCGCGGACAGGACCGGATGTTCATGGCGGCTGGCCAGCAAACCCACGTCAAGTCGGCTGGTGGCAGCGGGAGCGCGGCCAATGCCAGTCCGGCCCTCGAGTGGTTCTGGGATCGCTTGCGTGACGTCCGCCATCCTCACTTCTTGGATTGCGGCCCCGCTCTGCAATCTACTGTGCAAGTCCTATGCCAGCGCGGCGCGAAACTCTACGTCGCGGACCTGATTTCCCCGTCCCAGGACGGGGCGCCATCGTTCTGGGATCGCAGCAAGAAGACCCCCGTATTTCTCCCCGACCTTTTCTTGCAACAACTGCCTGACATTGCTCCTGGCTCCCTTTCCGGAGTGCTGTGCTGGCATTTGTTCGACCTGTTGCCGCGCGAGGCCCTGCCCGCGGTCGTGGGCCGGCTCTTCGGCTACTTGGCCCCGGGAGGCGCCCTGTTCTGCCTGTTGCGCGAACCCTACCTGGCTTCAGGCGCCGAAACAGCTTGGTGGTTGACAAGTCCAACCGCCCTTGCCTCGTCCGCCGAAAACAAAAAACCGTTTCCATATCCTGCCTTGACCAACCGTGAAATGGAACGCCTCGTTCCCACCGGCGTCGTCAAAACCTTCCTCACCCGCTCGGGGCGCAGAGAAGTCCTGGCGACGAAATGAGCTGCGACTCGGTGAACTGATTTCCGCGATTATCCGAGATGTCATTTGGTGCTGCGCGGTAGAGGCTGCGAACTCAGGCTCCAGAGGAAAGTTCGATGGTCCAGTTTTCCGGGGCGGATCAGGGCACTGGGCGCAGAGTTTCGGAGCCAAAGTGCAGGGGAGCCGCCGCGGCTTAATCTTCTCTAGCACCAAGTAGAGCCTCGAGATTCTTGAGGATGCGGGTGACGTGCGACCCCTGCCAGTAGATGTGACGGCAGGCGGCACAGCGGTAGAACTCCTCATAGACTTCGAAGACCTTGGGCGGAACCAGCGTCGCCACCGCACCCTTTTCGACGGTTTCGATGTTGCCGTTGCACAGGGTGCAGCGCGACCACAGGCCCTGGTGCGTGTCCAGTTCGAAACGCCGCACAACCTCACGCAACTGCTCCGGCGCGTTGTCGCTCTTGACGGAGAAAAGATTCGAGATGTTTGGCAAGCGTATGTGGGCGGCACCGCGGGTAAGCACAACGCGCCCGGATTGCCGCGCGGCCGCCTCGAGCTCACCAGGCGTGATGGCCGCGTCGTAAAGCGTGTCATAACCCAGCATGCGCAGCATGCGAGCCAAACGGCCGAGCATGCGGTCCGCGACGAAGCGGATTTCCGACGCATTCATGGAATCACCCAAATGCGATTGCCCACATCCAGCCCGATGCGGCCGTCGGCTGCATCAAGGTTTTTGCTCCGCGGCCTTACCCCAGGCTTTCTGGGCAAAGAGCCACAGGAACGCGGGGAAGAACAACACCGCTCCCAGCCCTGCCGCCATGGTGCGCGCCCCGATTCCCGGCTTGTCCAGGCCCGCGCCCACGAAGTAATTGGAGATCGAGGCGGCGAGCATCATCAATCCGAAATCCAGAGCGAAGACGCGGCCGCGAAACCGGTCTGCGACGTTCAACTGGAGCAGCGCCGTGGACATCACCCAGATATTGCTCGAACCCATCTGCGCGATGAAGACCGCAAGTGCCGCCAGGGCCAGATTAGGGGCGCGGCTGAAGGCCAGGTAAGCAACAGCCATGATGAAAAAGCTCAGGCTGATGCTCTTCCACATTCGGGTTTGTATTCCGCGCGTCAGATGGTCGCCGAATAGCGGGCCGATAGCGGCTCCCGCACCCCGTACGCCGTAAAGCAAACCCATCGCCAGGGCGCCGTGCCCGGCCAGAGGGTAAATGCGCTCACCGAAGTAGGCCAGCAACAGGAGCATGCCTCCCACCATGCCCATGCCCGTCTTGGCCAGAACCAGGGTCACAATCTTCGGATGACGCCGGAGGTATCTCCACCCCTCGTGCAAGCTGCCGGCTTCCTGAGGTGCGCGAGCGGACTCGGCCGACCTTGCCGGCGCGTGAATATGCGATTCGACCGTTTGAATCCGCTGGATGAGGAGCGCGGAAATCAGGAAGGAAACCGAATTCACTACGAAGGCCACTCGCCGTCCCAACAGCGCGGTGACCGCTCCTCCCAGCGGGGCGCCGACCGCCAACGCCGTGGACCAGGTGATGGAGGAGATGGCATTGGCCGCCAGGATTTCTTCCGGCTCGGTGAGGTTGGGCAGCAAGGCGTTTCTGGCGGGCTCGAATATCGAAGCGAAGATCACTTCGACGGCGAGCAGGGCATACACCAACCACACGTCCGAGGCGCCCTGAATCAGCAAGAGTCCCAAGACCACCACCGCGCGCACCGCGTCGGCGGTGATCATCAGGGGGCGGCGCCGGAAGCGGTCCGCCAGATAGCCGGCGATGGGTGTCATGAAAAACCAGGGGAGGAGCTGGATGATGATGGCCCAGCCGACCGCTTGGGCGCTGTTGGTGGTCTGGAGCAGGAGGTCGTAAACGGCGAGACTGTAAAACCAGTCGCCCAGTTCGCTGATGAGCTGTGCCATCCAAAGGCGCCGGAAATTCGCGTTGCGGCGAAGAAGGGAAAAGTAGCGGAGGTGTATGGGCGCCTGCGAGGTCGCCGTCTCCGCAATCGGGCTGATGGAAGGCTCCGCGTCCATGAGGCGAGGGGCCGCATTCTAACACGCTTAGCGATGGGTGATTGGCGGGAGGGGGTCAGTCTAGAGGATGGGAGCAACGCAAGGCCGCGCGGTTAGCTGCGGGAAGGATCCTGCGATGAATTTGCCAAATAGAGGGAAAGACCCGTCCGGCTCAGGGCTTATGAGGCAGGATTGGGGTGTGGTATAGGTCCCGGACGGGTCGGTGGGCTTGTTGGTAGTGCGCCTCCTTGCGCGCTGAGTGCAAGGGTCCTGCTCCCTCACGCTCCTACCGAATCTCTTGGTGTCATTTTCTAGGCGGCTACATCTTTCTTGCGCCGCAACTCCAGGCTCCAGCCGCTTCGGCGAGTAGATCCATTAAACCAAAAATCACCCTTGTCCGCTTGCAGAGCCCTATTCCCCTGACACCGATCACACCATACCTCCGTTTACATATTTGTCAAGCAAATCAGTTGACGCGTGACAGATTTTAACATTTATGTTAAGGTCGGTTCGGAAAGTTCAACGCAGAGGTCGGCAAAATGAGCATTGGAACCCGGATTATCCAAATCCGCAATCAGAAGAACATGACCCAGCGCCAGTTGAGCGAGCGCACGGGGATTGCCGGGTCATACCTTTCGCGCATCGAAAACCGGCGGCTGGAAGCGGGACCCAAGACGCTCCGCAAGATCGCCGAGGCGCTGGGGGTACCTCTAGGCGAATTGTTTCAAGAGAGCCCCACCGCCCACAGTCTGAGCCAGTGCGTGATTACCGCCTCAGGCAACTGCATCATGGAGATGCTTGAAAACCGGCAGCGCAAAGGCGCGCACGCCGGAACGGAAAGCTACTCGCCGCGCCAGTTGAAGTTGCTGCGCATGGCGAACTACCTCATCCAGAGCGGCAATTCCCGCATCCTCGATACTCTGGACCTTCTACTCAGCGCCCTGATTAGCTCGGAGGAGACCCAGCAGGCCCGAACGTTCCCTGCGCTGCTCTCCCCGAAGCCGCAATCCTCGCCACAGCGCACTTGAGGCAAACCCGGCCGGCTTCCCGGTCTTGGATGTGGTGCGAAGGAGTGAACGCCGCACACGGCTGCAGCGCGAACGATTCTCAGTCTCCAGATTCAAATCAGGCTAGCGGCTGACTTCGGCGGCGATTTCCGGCATGGAGCCCGGGGCTTTGCAGCCCGGCTTGCTGACCCCATTGGCGAATTTGCCTTCAAGGTAGGTTACCGGGATGTCGTAAAGCAGCGTTTTCGGAGAGTATCGCAGGCTGTCGTGGATGAAGCAGACGTGCGTGCACCAGCACTGGTCGCGGACGATGGCGTCGAGCTCTTCCCGGCGCGTCCGGGTTTCCCAGAACTTCTCAAAGTCGCAATCGAATTCCCGAAGGTTGGCGAGTTTGCCGCGCAATTCGCAGGCGCGCACGTCGGCGTTGTAATCGATGACGATGGCCGTCTCGCCGGCGGTGCAGGGCATCGGCCAGGGGTGGGATGATTCGATGTTTTCGAGCTGGATCCGGCTGTGGAACTCCAGCGTCCCTGCGTAATAGACCTCGGCGATATTCCGTTTTACACCGCTCGTGCGCCGCAGCACGTTGGGCGCGTAGTGCTGGTAAACCTTCTGGAGCTCTTTGTAGAGTGCGGGGAGTCGTTCCGTGGGAATGCGCTTCAGCCCCGCGTCCATGGCGTTGCCGCGGATGATGTTGAAGTAGTGTCCGTCCACGCGGCAATGGGCCTTCACGAAATCGGTGATTTCCACCACGTGCTCGAAATTCTCCGCACAAATGACCGTGTTAACGTTCACTCGCAGGTTGGGATAATCGCGGCGGCAGGGTTGGATGGCTTCCAGGGTTTCGAGGGTCTTCGCGAAATTCCCGGGCACGGCGCGGATGGAATCCTGCATTTCATGGAGCCCGTCCATGGCGACGTTCAGGTCGAGATGCAGCTCGGGATTCTCCCCAAGGATGCGGCCCACCCACTCCGCCGTGCGCTCCGGAAGCAGGCCGTTGGTGGGCAGGTTCACCCAACGGATGCCGTTGTTCACATAGTAGAGGTGCAAGATTTCGGTCAGCTCCTTGCGGAGCATCGGCTCACCGCCAGAAAGCCAGAAATCCCTGAAGCGAGGCATGGTGGCGGAGAGTTTCTTGATCTCATCCCAGGTCAGGTCGCCGCGCTGGTTGAGTTCCTCCCAGTAGAAACACGTTCGGCACTTGGCGTTGCACACCGAGGTGACGAAGAAGATCACCAGCCCCAGGCGCTTGCGGCGCGTCAAGGAGCGATACACCTTTCGAAGTTCGGTGTTGGTATCGGTTGCCATGCATTCTTAACGGTCAGCCCTGTCCCACGGCCAATTCTACCAAAAGCCGCGCAGCCAGGCGCCGGGAATTGGGGACGCCAAGAACAGTCGGATGTGAAATGCCGCAATGCCTCTTGGATGAGGCGTGCCCCGGTGGTAAGCTCCGCCCAGGTGGAGGACCTTTAGTATGGCCGATCCCGCCTCGCCTCCACGCTTGATTCGCTTTGGAGTCTTCGAAGTTGACGTGCGCACGGGAGAACTGCGCAAGCAGGGCCTGAAAGTACACCTGCAAGACCAACCCTACGAAATCTTGACGATGTTGCTGGAACGGCCGGGCGAACTAGTGTCCCGCGAAGAGTTGAGACAGAAGCTCTGGCCCGACGGGACCTTTGTGGACTTCGAGCACGGGCTCAACAAGGCCGTTAATAAGATCCGCGAGGCGCTGGGTGATTCGGCGGACAATCCGCGCTTCGTCGAAACCCTGCCTCGGCGGGGGTATCGGTTCATCTATCCGGTGGATTCTGTAGCGCCGGTGTCCTCACCGGCGCTCGAGGCGGCGATGAGGACATCGCCGCTACAGCGGCATTTCGTCGCGCTCGCCGCTTGCGTCGTCGTGATCATGCTCGCGTTCGCCGCCTATTGGCTCATGCGCCCGCTGCCGCCGCCCAGGGTGACCAACGCCGTCCGAATCGCCAGGCTGCACGGGGGGACCTGGTTCTGGCCCCTTCTAACCGACGGAGTACGGCTCTACTTCACTGATCATCTCGGCGATCGCTCGGTCACCATGCAAGTCCCTCTAGTGGGCGGAGAGGCCGTCCCCATCCCCACGCCGTTTCGATATGCGGGTGCGGTGGACATCTCCCTCAAGCGCGCCGAGCTTCTAGTGTGTGGTGGCGACAGTTGGGGGCTGGAAATGCCTCTATGGGTGATGCCCTTGGTGGGAGGTTCGCCGCGCCGCGTCGGAGACATCGTGGGTGGGGGGCCGTGGTCACCTGACGGACAGAGGATTCTCTATAGTAAGGGCTCTGACTTGTACTTGGCTAAGGATGACGGCACAGAATCACGCAAGCTCGCGTCGGCTCCGGGCACCATAAATTGGGCGGCGTGGTCGCCGGACGGAACCACTATCCGGTTCAGCGTGTATCCCAAGAGCGGCGGTGGGGAAAGCGTCCTATACGAGGTTTCAGCCGGTGGCACGGATCTTCGTCGCTTGCTCCCGGGATGGAGCAGACCGTCTGGAGTAGAGGTCTTTGGTATCTGGACTCCCGATGGAAAGTACTTCATCTTCAGCGGATCACCGGATTTCACGCTTGTCCCTAGGTATGACCTCTGGGCGACCCGCGAGAAGGCGGGGCTTTTCCGGAAGCCCGACCGCACCCCGGTACGGTTGACCGCCGGCCCCATCGGCTACTTCTCTCCTCTCCTCAGCCCGGATGGGAAGAAGCTCTTTGCAATCGGGGGGCTGTCGCATGGCGAACTGGTGCGCTTTGAGGCAAAGGCGCAGCGGTTTGTCCCCTACCTTTCGGGAATCTCGGCTTCGGATGTGGACTTCTCCCGGGATGGGCAATGGGCTGCGTATGTTGCATGGCCCGAGGGCACGCTTTGGCACAGCAAGGTGGATGGCAGCGAACGGCTTCAGCTTACATCCCCGCCACTAAGTGTCATCCTGCCGCGCTGGTCACCGGATGGGAAGCAAATCGCGTTCATGGGTCAAACACCCCGAAAGCCGTGGAAAATCCATTTGATTTCAGCGGCCGGTGGAGCCCCGCAGCAACTCATTTTGGATGCGCGTGAGGAAGCCGATCCACAGTGGTCACCGGACGGGAATCAGTTGCTCTTCGGGCGCTGGCCAGCCAACCCTTCCGAACCAGTTGCCCTGCATCTGCTCGATCTGAAAGCCAGCCAAGTCTCGACTGTCCCCGGTTCCGAAGGCCTGCGCTCGCCTCGCTGGTCTTACGACGGGCGTTACGTGGCGGCGCTGGGAGATGGAGACCGTAAGTTGGTACTTTTCGATTTCAAGACCCATCGGCAGATCGAGCTGGCCAAATCGAAAGGAGGAATCGGCTTTCAGAACTGGTCGCGGGATGGAACGAGTATTTACTTTTGGAACGTTCCCACCGAGGGACAAGCTGGTATCTATCGAGTTCGTCTGAGTGACCGAAAGCTCGATCGCATCGTGAGCGATAAGGAACTCGGGCGCATCTTTGGAGCCTCCGGTGACTGGGTGGGTTTGGCTCCCGACGATTCCCCGCTGGTGATGCGCGACGTCACCCTTACCGAAATCTACGCCCTGGACTGGGAAGCGCCGTAAGAGCACGTGTGAGGTTTGAGGTGCCAGGAAAGCCGAGTCCATCCGTGACTCCCTCCGCCCCGCGCTTCCAAGACCTCCTGCGCCGGATGAAGTTCCCGGAGTAGAGGCGGCTTCACGCCGCCACATCGCTTGGCGGGATAAACCCGCCGCTACTTTCCGCCGGTGCGCCCCCGGCGTGCCGGTGGCACCCACGATGCCGGCCCCCCGGCTTTGCCGGGGCCGGTTCCGGCCGGCGCTACACCGCATGAATTTCCCCGATTAGAGCAAGCCAGCCAGAAGAAGTGGCAAGGCGGCAGTTGAGTCGGAAAGAATCACCGGCAAGCAAGCGGCATGGCCAGAACCCACGGCAGGTGGCATCCGAGTTGCCATTTGGACTTGAACCGGGTAGAGTGTGGAATTAGCTGGGACCCGGGTTCGAAGAGCAATGATAGTGTACACGGACGCTATCGGCTTTGCTGACCGGGTCATCTCCCCGGCAAGGAAGCCTTGGGCTCCACCCACCGACCACGGCACCGGAGTTCATCGGCTGTGTGAAAGCCTCTACCAAGGTCAATGCTTTCACCAATCCAGCCTGGAATCAGATCTTCTCTGGAAGTACCTGTTTCTCGTCGAGTACGCCCCGCGCTCCCATTATGACCTACTGATCGAATTGGCCCGCGCCGGCAACACAGTTCCTGACGGGGTCCTTTGCCTGGCGGGAAGTAGCGACAAGTTTCACGGGTTCAAAGGCCGCCTCTGGTCTGCTTGTCCCGGCAACATTCATCTCTCGGCTCATCTGACGCCGGCCAGACCCATCGCCCAACACGGGGTGGGCTTCACCATTCTGGCGGCCGTTTCCGTCGTCGACGCGATTGATTCCATTCCCGGCCTGAACGCCCGGGCGGGCATCAGATGGGTGAATGACATCCTGATCGAGGGGTCCAAAGTCTGCGGAGTCGTGGCCTACACCCAGACCGTGAACGGCACGGTCAGCGCCGCAATCATCGGCATCGGGCTGAATGTGGAGACGAAACCTTCCGTCGCGCCAACTCCTTTTGTGCCGCGAGTTGCCGCACTGCGTGATTTTGCCTCCATTCCAAGCGCCATCACCCAAGGCCTCGCTTTCGATAAGCTCATTCGAGCCCTGGACAGAAATTACAGGTTATTGCTGGAGGGCAAGAATGGCATTCTACTCGATCGTTATTGTGAGCGCTCCCTGATTCTCGGTCGCCAAGTCACTGTTTACTCGGATGAATCGGGCTCCCAGTCCGAGATCGTTGCCAGGGGGCGGGTATGTGGCATCGGTGAGAATCTGGAACTCTTCCTGAAGGGCGCCAGCAAGCCGGTCTGGAGGGGAAGATTGATCCTCGAAGATGAAGAAGGGGACAAGTAGTCGATGCCAAGCACCATTGCGGCAACCTTCGTGCTCAGGTAAGGAGGTGACCATGGAACAGCCTAGTTTGTTGATGGTCTGCATCGCTTCCTTTGTGGCCGTATTTATAGTGCTGGCGTTTCTGGCGGCAACGATGCGGGTCTTGATGCGCGTGTTTCCGGACAAGGGGGCGGGAGTCGATGCCGCCACTCTCGCCGCCATCACATCCGCGGCCTCCACGGCCTACCCCGGGACCACGGTTACGGACATCCAGGAGACAAAATGATCTTCGCTGCGAGCCCCACGAAGATTCGAGTGATGTTCACCCCATTTCGCGACGGGCTGCAGAGCATTTTCGGCGGGAGAGTCCGTCTGAACAACTTCCTTCCGGCAGTGAAGGCCTCCGTGGATATCGGGATTCGACACATTGAGTTTGGAGGTGGCGCGCGCTACCAGGCCCCGTACTTCTATCTCGGCGAGGACCCTTTCGAGGACATGAGGAAGATACGGGAGGCCGTGGGGCCGGACGTTGATTTGCAGATCCTCACCCGTTCCGTCTCCGGAGTCACGCTGACCGAGCAGTCGATCGAGGGGCTCCGACTCCAGGCCAAACTGATGAGGGCAGCCGGCACCACGTGGGACCGTAACTTTGATTTCATGAATGACGTCCGAAACCTGGTCAACACCGGGAAGCCCATTGTCGAGGCGGGCATGCACCATCAGGCGTGCATTGCCCTGATGGGATTGCCGTTCCATTCCGACACGGTCCACACCCCCGAGTTCTACATCAACATTGGGAAAAGACTGCTGGAGAGCGACGTCCGCATCGACAGCATCTGTCTGAAAGACGCCAGTGGCACCACCGACCCGCGCACCGTCTACGAGACGGCGATGGGCATGAAGAAGATCATGCCGCCGGAGATGCGGCTTTGGATGCACACCCACGACACCGCCAGCACCGCTGTGGCGTGTTACATGGCCGGAATTGCCGGTGGTGTGGACGGCGTCGACCTTTCCGTCCGACCGCTGGCGAGCGGCACGGTCCAGCCGGACGCCCGCTCGCTGGCGCACGCCCTGAAGGGTACCGGGTATTCGTTGGACATCGATGTCGGCAAGCTGAACAAAATTGAGAACATGCTCAATGAGCTGTTGGAGGACTACGAGGTCAATCCCGTCACCACCACGGCCGATGCGCGCGTGCTCGGGTTCCCCATGCCGGGCGGAGCGATTGGGCCGAACGTCCACATGATGGCCAAAGCAGGCATCCTCGACAAGTACAGCGAGGTCTTGGCCGAGTTTCCTGTCGTCGTGGAGGCGGGCGGAGCCTGGACCAGCGTCACTCCGGGGAGCCAGCAGTACTGGCTTCAATCGTTCAACAACGTCCTTCACGGCCGTTGGGAAAAGATCGATCCCGGTTACGGCCGGGCCGTGCTGGGCTACTTCGGGAAAACTCCCATGCCCCCCGATCCGGAGGTGGTCAGGATCGCCTCCGAGCAGCTGAAATTGCCGGTTTTTGACGGCGATCCACTCGACGCGGCTCCCTACAACATCGAGCCGGCGCGCAGGGCGCTCGAGGAAAGAGGCCTCCCCGTTACTGACGAGAATATTTTCCTGGTTCTTTCAGCCATGGTCCCAGGCAAGAAGATGGATGCCAACGAGGGCATTCGGTTGCTGACCGGGAATTTCAAGATCGATGTTCCTCTCAAGACAAAGGAAGAGCCGAAAGTGAAATCCGCTGCGGTTCCAGTTGCCGCCGCTGGTCCTGCCCCGGCGGCCGCCGGACCCTTCACCTCGCGTTGCACGGTTGAGGAGAACGGCAGCAAGCGGACATTCATCGTCACGTTGGAGCCTCTCACGGCGGCACGCGCCTCAGCGGCTTCCCCAGGCGGTGGTGCCGCGCCCACCACCATGGGCACTCCGTTGTACTCCAGGTTTGCGGGGTTGGTGGAAGTCGTGGACGTGATGGTGAAAGTGGGAGACACCGTCAGGCAGGGAAGCGTGGTGGCGGCCGTGGAAGCCATGAAGGCAAGAAACGACCTCAAAGCTCCCTGCGCCGGAACGGTCACGGCCATCAACGTCAAAATCGGCGACGAGATCGATTCCTCCAAACCCATCATGATTATTTCCTGAAAGGCCGGAGCGATGGACACGGTCTTGAAGCTTCTGCAACAATCGGGATTCGCGCACCTGAGCCTCAGCAACGTTGCCATGTTCGTAGTGGCCGGAGTCCTGATCTACCTGGCCATCGCCAAGCAATATGAGCCCCTGTTGCTGATCCCCATCGGTTTCGGCGCCCTTCTGGCGAATCTGCCCTTGGCCGAAATGGGTTCTTACGGCCAGGGGATCATGAGCTTGATTTACCAAAGCGGCATCAAAACCGAGTTGCTCCCTCCGATCATCTTCCTGGGAGTGGGAGTGCTCACCGACTTTCGCCCGCTGCTGGGCCGACCGCTCACTTTTCTCCTGGGAGCGGCGGCCCAGTTGGGAATCTTCGTTGCCGCCATCTGCGCGGGGACCTTTCTGGGTTTCAGCGCCAAAGAGGCGGCTTCCATCGGAATCATCGGCGGCGCGGACGGGCCGACGACCATCTTTTTGACCGCGCAGCTCGCCCCGCATCTGCTGGGGCCCGTGGCGGTCGCCGCTTATAGCTACATGTCGCTGGTGCCCATCATTCAGCCGCCCATCCTGCGGCTTCTCACCACGCAGCGCGAGCGGGAGATCGACATGCCCCAGGCCATCCCCGTCTCGAAGACGGCGGTGGTCTTGTTTCCCATCGTCACAGGCACGGTCGCCTCACTGGCCATCCCTTCGAGCGCTCCACTGATCGGCATGCTGATGTTTGGCAACCTGCTCCGCGAGTGCGGGGTCACGGAGAGGCTGCGGAAGACCGCCGGTAGCGCGCTCATCGATATCGTGACCATCTTTCTCGGTCTCGCGGTGGGCGCTACCATGGACGCCGAGCACTTTGTTGCCTACCGCACGCTGTTGATTCTCCTCCTCGGGGCGGTGGCGTTCTCCTTCAGCACTGCGGGCGGAATCGTTTTTGCCAAGATCCTCAATCTGTTCCTCAAGATGCAAATCAATCCCTGCATCGGAGCCGCGGGCGTCTCCGCGGTGCCCATGTCCGCCCGGGTGGTTCAGCAATTCGTTTCCGACTCCACGGACGGCAGGGTCAACCCGTTGATGCCCGCCATGGGTCCCAACGTGGCGGGAGTCATCGGCTCCGCCGCAGCCGCCGGAGTGTTCTTGACCCTGCTGGGAGCATGATTCCCAAAAGTCCTCCCGCGCCGGATGAAACTCACGCTGTGGCGCCCACCTTCAGGTGGGCATCCACAATGCCAGCCTAAAGGCCGACGCTACACCGCATGAATTTTCCGGACTGACGTTCTGGTAGGGGAGCACCCTTGCGGTGCTCCCGGTTTGTCTTTGCGCGAGGGGCGCAAGGCCCCTCCCCTGCCGGTGCCGACCCGGGCGTCATCCAGACCATTCCCAAGCGCGGCTATCGGCTGATTACGTCCGTCAACTGGCTGGATTCCTCCCGACAAGCCACGGCCGAAGGAAAAGGGATCAGAGCCGCGGGCGCGGAGGCGATTTCGGCAAGACTGCCGGCGCAGCCTCGGCGCAGCGTGTTGCCGGTCTGGGCGCAGGGAGCGGCATTCTTCTTGATCGCCGGCGCCGTAACCTTCTGGTTGTTTCAACGGACTGCCCCCAGGGACGAGGCGCACCACCACCCCCTCATCCGGCACCGTGGGTGAAACCGAGGAATCACTTTCCGGGCGACCCGGTGGAATCCGTTCAGTCCAGCTGCGACCTATTGCCGAGCGGCACCCGGAAGCGCTTTGTCACTATTCCAAGTGTGGCGCGCGATCTTCCACGAGCCGTCGGGCTGGCGTTTCAGGATGTTCAGGTACTTGCCGCTGTCCTCTACGGCCTTGCCCGCAGCTTTTGGGTTGAGGTTTACCGTATGGGTGCCGCGACTGAAAGCCCAGTCGCCCGCCGCTGCGACCTCAGCTTGACTGGCCGCAAGCTCAAACGAGAACTGATCGTTCTGGGATTGAAGGTAAGATTGAATCGCTTCCTTCCCGCTGACCGCTGGTGCGTTCGGGGGCATTAGCACTGCGTCATTTGTAAAAAGGGCCGCAAGGGCGGCCGCGTCACCGGCGTTCTGCGCGGCAATATATGCCTCACGCACCTCGCCGATAGCCGCTTCTATCTCAGCTTGGGTGGGGGCTTCGGGTGCGGCCTCTTGCTGTGGAGCAGGCTCACAACCGGCAAGGGCAAGTGCAAGGGCCAACACCATGGGAGTCACGTAGGACCTCATCGCGATGTCCTCCTTTGGGACGGGGGGGTTTTTGCTAGGCGGGTACGATACCAGCCTCAGGAACGGAAGTCAATCAAGTACCACCGTCGCCAATGGGATGAACTGGGTCTGATTCACGGCACGAGTCGCAGCCTGTTGGCCGTCAGTCGTAGGCACCGCCATCACCCCGCTTCGGCCACCGCGCTGATGACCGCTTCCGCCGGATGAGCTTTCCGTCGTCACGCCGCCCTGGGGTCGGCAGGTCTCGAGCCGGCAATTGGCTTGACGAAATCCGTTCCCTGGTGTAGACTATCTAGCTAGCCTAATATACCGGAGGGACCCCCCCTACCCGTCGCCTCCCCAGTCAGGCTGGGAAGGGTCGCCGGCCACGGAACAGCGGCAAGTGCGCCGGGCACGCTGGAGACGGAGGATTGAATTCAAAAGTCTATGAAACGGGAAAACAAAGCCGCTATGTGTATGAAAACACTAGGTAAGTTTCAGAGAGACGTAGAGACGTTCCGGTGGAACGTCTCAATTGTGGGGCGGCTTGACGGAACACCCCAGCACGGAGACGGCCCATCCAAGCGTGCCGCTGTAGACGGCCCACCGGGCCGTCTACAGCAGACCGCCCCGGCCCGGCCGAGGGCGCAAACAACAAGGATGTTAAAATGGAAAAACGAAGCCACCAAGTTATTGAAAATAAAGGGTCGGTGCGGAAAGTCTGAGTCAAAACGAACCCATTTATCGGGCGAACGAACCCATTCTTAGAGAGCCGAGAAGCAGGCCGGAGGGATTGAGCCCTCGGGGGGCTGACGTGTCTTCGAAAGCGGGGCGGGCGGTTTCTTGCGGACCCAGTCGGCGCAGGGGGCGGCTGCCCGTCGAACCCCGCGTCGGGAGACTTTTGACGCGTCCCGCCCCCGGGCATATAATCCCGCGCACTATGACAAGACGAATAGCAATTCTTCTCGCCTGCATTTCTATTTTTCCAAGCCTTTTCCGGGCGCAGGAATCCACGCGCGGCAAGGCTGAGGTCTGGGGCAGCCTGCGCGTCTCGATTGTTGACGGGGCGACGGGAAAACCCCTCAGCGCGCGTTGCTATCTCACCGACTCCACCCAGCAGTCGTGGTCGCCGGAGGGGGCGGTGAACTACGTCAAGCCCCCCGAACGGCATTTCATTGCCGAAGGGGGATTTCGGATCGCGCTCCCACCGCGCACGTACACTCTCACCGTCGAACGCGGAACGGAGTACCGGTCCGTCACCCGCGAGATCGAAATCAACTCCGGTGAGTCACGCGACGCGAAGATCGAACTGGAGTGCTGGATCA
>DATKYV010000323.1:0-5848 GCA_035528275.1 Terriglobia bacterium
CAGGGCGCAAACGTTTTGTCAGCGGGATCGATCTGCGCCAGGATGCGCCCCGCGGCTGTCGCGGCGTCCACCGCGCTGCGGATCTGCCACAGGTCGATACTCCCGCCGGCGGTTTTCACCTCCATCCGTCCTCGGGAGCCAAGGAGACGGATGCTACCGCCCGCCGTCTGGGCGAGGACGCTGCCTCCGCTCTCGCCGATCAGGATCTGCCCGCCCGCGGTCCGGGCCTCGAGAGAGCCGACGGCCCCGCGCAGGACGACGTCGCCACCGGCGGTCTGTGCCGTCATGGTCCCGGCGATTTGTCCCGCCACAATCTCACCGCCGCTGGTCTCCAGCGTGGCGTCGCCTTTGACGTTCCCGGCGCGGATGCCTCCGCCCGCCGTCCGGGCTTCCAGGCGCGAGCCGATGTTCCCCAGGTGAATGCTCCCCCCTGCGGTTTCCACTCGCGTTGCGCCCGAGACGTCGCCGGTGCGGATGCCGCCTCCGGCCGTGACGGCGGTCAGTTCGCCGTCGAGCCTTTCCACGTCGATGCCGCCGCCCTTGGTCTCCACGTCCACGTTGAAGCGCGCCGGGATGGTGATTTGAAATTCCGCGCCAGCCTGAACGGAATTTCGGCCCTCGCGCGGCGATCGGCCGCTCAGGATTGCGCCGCCACCCTCCAGCGGCCGCACGCTCAGCTCGTAAGCTTCGAAATAGCGGCGCGCCTTGGCCTCGTCGGAGGTATGGGCCCGGAGGCGCACCTGGCACTCCATGCGCTCGGCGGCTCCCGGCTTTACGGAGACCGAGCCCACGTCGGCGCGCACCACCAGCCGCCCGCCGGCCCTCACCGGCAAGCTGCATTCGGCGCGCTGCTCCCAGAAATTCCCCTGGCGCACCGGTTCCTGCCGTTTGATCGAGGCCTGCTCGGCGGCGTGAAGCGTCAGGCTTACAGCTGCGCACATCATTATTGTTAGAAGAGGCCGTTGATATCTCATCTGAATCCTCCTAGAAACTCACTCCCGCCATCGTATGCAAAGCGACTTGGCACTTCATGCGCACCGAAGGATTCCCGTCACTCGCCGCCAGCTTCTGGAGTTCTGTCACCACCGATTCATCCGGTCCTTCCCTTTCGGCGTGTTCCAGAAGGGTGTCCAGGGCGGCAATTCGAATCCCCACGTTGGGGTCTTTCTCGAGGGAATCGAGCAAAGCCTGATGCACGTCGGACCCGCACTTCATGTTGCGCGTGGTGTTCAGCGCTTCCAGGCGAACGCCGGCGTTGTGGTCGTGGCGCATGACGGATAGCAGCGCTGCGCGTATCGCCGGGTTGTCGCCCTGCGTGCGAAGAACGTCCAGCGTGTCACGCCGGATGCCCGGATTGTCGTAGCTCTTCACCGCGTAGACCAGCACCTGGCGGATGCGCGGGTCGTCCAGCGAGCCCTGGAGCGTCACTCCCCGCTCGGCGTCCAGAGCGATGCGCACTCCGCCGGTCCGCGGATCGGTCGAGACCTGGTTGATGCTGTTGATGCGAAGGCCCGAGAGGTCAGCGCCTGCGAACGACGCGGGCATTGATTCGCCGGCGGCCTGCTGAAGCTTTTCGGCGCGCGGGCGAAGCGTCCAGCCCAGTCCGAAACCGAGAACCACCAGCGTCAGCACCATCGCCGCAGCGCGCGCCGGGACCAAACTGAAGCCGGGCAGCCAGCCTCGCAACAGGCCGCGCCAGCCGAGTTCTTCGCGGTCCAGCGCGTCCTCGAGTCCCATTCGACTCGCCACCAGCAGTCCGGGCGTGGGCTCGGGCGAAGGGCACTCCTTCAGCAGGGCGTGCAGCCGCCGAGTCTCTTCAAGCCGCGCGCGGCAGCCTTCGCAGGCGGTCAGGTGTGATTCACAGTCCACGCGCGCCTCTGCCGTCAGCTCGTCGTAAAGATAAAGCCAAACGCTTTGTTCCCATTCCTTGCAATTCATAACCGCACCTTTGTCAAACAAGGTCAGCCAATTGCACCCGCAACTTCTGCACGGCGCGAAACAGGGAATTCTTGGCTGCTTCCTCACTCGTCCCGCACAGCTCGCCGATGGCGCGGAGCTTCAGTCCCTGGCAGTGCTTCAGTTCGAACACAATCCGCTCGCGGGGGCTCAATCCGGCAAGCGCGGTTTCCAGACGCCCACCGATTTCCCGGGCGCGCAGCGCTTGGTGGGGGTTGAGTTCCGGGCGCTCTTCCGCGAGCTGGGAGGAACGCTCTGCCTCGCCTTCCCCGCCCGTCTCGGCCGGGACCTCAGCGCGGGACTTCTGTCGCCGTAGGTGGTCGTAAAAAACGTTTATCACCACGCGGTAGAGCCAGGTGGAGAATCGTGACTCCAGACGGAATTTCCCGATCGACCGGTAGACCTTCAAGAACGCCTCCTGGTAAAGGTCCTGCGCGTCCTCCGGCGATCGCACCAGCTTCAGAGCCAGCCGCAATACTTCCTGGTCGTAGAGGCGTACCAGCTCCTCGAAGGCTTCGCGGTCGCCTCGCTGGGCGCGGCGGATCAGAGCGCGTTCATCCACCCCGCCCGCCCGCTGCGAGGTTTCCGCAGGAATTTTGCCCGCCAGTTCCAAGCAGATGCCATCCATCACGGGTTTGGCTCGTGCTCCTTCAGTCTAATTCGACGGAGGCGGAAAAAAAAGGTGAGTCGGGAAATTCGGGTTCGAGGGGAGATACGGTTGACGTGACTGTTCCCGGAAAGCGGACCAGGCCCTTATCGGGATAAATGTCTTTGCGCTCCCGGTGGGTGCGCGGCATGGGCTATCGCGGAGACTCGAGTTCGGAAACCTGCGACGTTCGTAATTCTTCCACGCGTGCGAGGACCTCGGCGCGGATCAATCGGGCCTGTTCGGGCGTGAATGCCAGCAACGCCGTAGGATTGCGGAAATCCCTTCCCTGCCAGTCACCTCGCATGATGCCTCGTGAGGAATGGGCCTCTGTGCGCAGCAGCATGTGGCCGATTTCGTGTGCTGCCGCCCGGCCCAGACGTAGGCTCGTGGCTGCCTCGTCGCCCCGCGCCTGGGTGCGAATGCGGTCGTAAAAGACCCCCAGCATCGAGCCGCGCGGCCCTTCTTTGGTGAGGAATGCAAAGCCGACTTTCGAGTGATCAAAGGGCATTCGTTCAACCATCGCCTGAGGGAGGATTCTCAAGACGAGATCGGCCGAGTTGAGCTCCTGCTGGCACGTCGGGTGGGTTTCAAATGCCGCGGCATCGAGGGGACAATCGAGCCAAATTGTCTCGACGCCCGCGCGGCGGAGTATTCGCCCCGCTTCCTCCTCGGCCTGCTTTAGCTGAACGCGTGAAGCCTGGGCGTAGTTGTAAACGCGCACGGTGAGTCTCAATTCGGATTGCTCCAATTCCAGCAGCCGCTCCTGGGAAAAGCATGGCGTGACCAAGGTCACGGCCAAACCTGTCACGAGCATAGCCCCTAGCCCCCAACCCCTAACACCTAGCCCCTGATTCTTCATGGCGCCGACCTCCGCGTGTTGCGTGGTGGCGCCAGCTTTTTTCTAAGTGGGGTGGGACCTCAATGGACGGGGAATCCTATCGGGAGGGAAGCCTGGTACCTCTTCAACTCATTGAGTAATACGGGGTTGTCGAAACCAGTCCCCAGACGATGCTTCCTTGATTGGCACGTTGTCCGGTGGTAAACTCGGCCCCGCTGGGGGTCGCGCCCCCATGGAACAGCCCACCGGAAACGCCCGCATTGTTCGCTTCGGGGTCTTTGAGATTGACCTGCGCTCGGGAGAACTGCACAAACTAGGTCTCAGGATCATGCTTCAGGAACAACCGTTTCAGATTCTTGCGATGCTGTTAGAGCATCCGGGCGAAGTGGTCACGCGTGAAGAGCTTCAAAAGAAGCTCTGGCACGACGACACCTTTGTTGATTTCGAGCACGGCCTCAACAAAGCCATTAACAAGATTCGCGAGGCACTGGGTAATTCGGCGGACACGCCGCGCTTTGTCGAAACGCTGCCGCGGCGGGGGTATCGGTTCATTGCGCCGGTGGAACCTGTAGCGGCGGTGTCCCCACCGCCGACGGAAACGGCGGTCAGAGACCGCCGCTACAACGTGCGGTGGCTCTTCGCGCTCGTCGCGGGTGTCGGCCTAATCCTGCTTGCGTTCACCGCCTACTGGCTCACGCGCCCACTGCCGCCACCCAGGGTTCTGCGCACCCTGCAACTGACCAACACCGGTCGGCAGAAGCGAGAAGGGCTGGTGACCGACGGGCTACGGGTCTACTTCTCGGAGTTGGTCGCTGGCCGTACGGTGCTCCACCAGGCGTCCACTGCCAGCGGAGAAGTGGCGCCAGTCCCAACCCCGGCTGAGGGCGTCTGGATCTGGGACATTTCGCCCGATGGTGCAGAGCTTCTCGTTGACACCTCTGTTAGCCAGGCGGACGAGTATCCTCTCAGAATCATGCCCACGCTGGGTGGCTCTCCGCGCGCGGTCGGTAACATATTGGCCCACGACGCGAGCTGGAGTCCGGATGGCCGCAAGATCGTTTACGCCAACGGCAACGATCTGTATGTGGCCAACAGGGATGGAAGTGATGCCCACAAGCTCGTCACTGCCTCCGGTCTTACCTGGTGGCCGCGTTGGTCCCCCGACGCCCAGCATTTGCGTTTTGCCGCTTTGGATACGCCGCAGGCAGCTCTCCGGCTTTGGGAGGTTTCCGCCGATGGAACGAATCTGCATCGCGTGCTGCCCGCCTGGGACAACTCGCATTGCTGCGGCAAGTGGACGGCGGATGGGAATTATTTCGTGTTCCAGGCACTCCGGGACGGCAAATGGAATCTCTGGGCGATTCGCGAAAAGGCCAGCCTGTTTCGGAGGGCAGGCCGCGTCCCCGTGCAGCTGACGGACGGCCCGATGGACTTCGGGAGCCCTCTCCCCAGTAAAGACGGGAAGAGGCTCTTCACTGGGGGTACTCAACGCCGAGGGGAATTGGTACGGTACGATGCGACGACGCAGCACTTCGTTCCGTATCTTTCCGGCATCTCGGTTGACTGGGTGGATTTCTCCCGGGACGGGGCGTGGGTCGTTTACGAGAGCTTCCCCGAGGGATGCCTTTGGCGGAGCAAAGCAGACGGTAGCGAACGACTCCAGCTTACATTCCCACCTATGCATGTCCTGACGCCGCGCTGGTCTCCCGACGGCAAGCGCATTGCGTTCATGGGGCATATGCCCGGTGGACCTTGGAAGATCTATGTGGTCTCCGTCTAGGGCGGAGCCCCACAGCGGTTGATCCCAGGCGGAGGCGATGAAGTCGACCCGCAATGGTCACCGGACGGGAACCGGGTGCTCTTCGGACGGTGGGTATTGGCCGTAGCAAAAATACCCTTTGCTCTGCATCTGCTCGACTTGAGGACGAACCAGGTGGCGACCCTGCCGGGGTCGGAAGGGTTGCGCTCGCCGCGCTGGTCTCCGGACGGGCGCTACGTCGCAGCATTTGGCGCGAATGACACGAAGCTCATGCTGTTCGACTTCAACACGCAGAAGTGGGAGCAATTGGCCGGGGGCAGTTTGGGCTACGAAAACTGGTCCAAAGATGGGAGGTGCGTTTATTACCAGAGTTATTCAGAGGGCGCACCCGGCATCTTTCGGGTGGGGATTCACGACCACAAAGTTGAACGAGTAGCCGGCCTGGAAGAATTCCAATTCACCGGGGACCCGAGCGAGTGGGTCGGCCTCGCCCCGGACGATTCCCCCCTGATGCTCCGTGATACCAGCATCCAAGAGATCTACGCCCTGGATTGGGAAGCGCCGTGAAAGCAGGCGTCACGTGTCGGATGTGAGGAAAGCTGAGTCTGTCCGTGACGCTCCCCACCCCGCGCTTCCAGGACCTCCT
>DATKYV010000324.1:0-10868 GCA_035528275.1 Terriglobia bacterium
CCACCGGGAGTTGATCGAGGCGCTACATCGGATCCGCTCGCCTTTTAACGCCTCGAGCGTGGCGCAGGTGGCGGGCATGGCGGCGCTCGACGACCACGAGCACGTAGCGCGCTCCGTGGAATCGAACATCCGGGAAATGAAATTCGTAACCGAGGAGTTGACCTTGCTCGGCGTGCGCTACACTCCCTCGGTGGGCAACTTCATTCTGGTTGACACGGGCCGGGATTGTGAGGAAGACTTCGTGCGGCTGCTGCACGAGGGGGTCATCGTGCGCCCGATGAAGATTTACGGATTCCCCACTTCGCTGCGGGTCACGATCGGGACGCACCCCGAGAATGAGCAGTTTTTGGAGGCGCTCCGCCGGGTGATGACCTCACCGGTCCGGGCGCTGTAAGGCGGTGGCGATTGCGGATGGCACATGGCTGGGTTTCAGCGGCAAGCGGGATGAAAGAGATTCTCGATCCTGTCACCGTCATGCTCGAGAAGTACAAGACGCTGACCATCGTCGGCCTCTCCTCCAAAGTGATGCGGCCCAGCTATGGCGTCGCTGCCTACATGCAAACCCACAAATATCGCATCATCCCCGTCAACCCCAACGAGACCTCGGTGCTGGGCGAGAAAGCTTACCCATCGCTCGACGACGCTCCTGGGCCCGTCGAGGTCGTGGTCATCTTTCGCCGACCAGAGTTTGTGGCCGATATCGTCGAAGCTGCCATCCGTCGCGGCGCCAAGGTCATCTGGATGCAGGAAGGCGTCGTCCACGAAGCCGCCGCGCGTCGCGCGCGCGACGCCGGCCTCGAGGTCATCCAGGACCGCTGCATCCTGAAAGAACACGCCAAGCGATTCGTCACCGAAGGAATCTAGGAGTTCATTCCTCAAGACGGCTCTCCTACAAGAACAAGTGGAGGACGCCGCGCGCGGCCAAGCTGATGGCGACGGCCATTACCAGCAGCGCGCTCGCCGCGGCGACGGTGAGTTTCCGCCCCAGTTCGCGGACCATGGAGGCGAGAGTGGCCAGGCAGGGAAGGTAAAACGTCACGAACAAGGTGAAGATGACGATCTGGGCCGCGCTCATCACGGAATTCACCTGGGTGGTTCCCAGGGCCTGCATGAGCATTAGCAGCGAGAGTTCTTTGCGAAGCACGCCAAAGATGAGCGTCAAGCCCACGGCGGCGGGAAGGCCCAGCAGGGCCGTGAGTGGCGAAAGCGCGGCGTTGATGGCGTTCTGCCACCCGAAAAACTCCACCAAGCCGAGGACCGCGCTGCCGACTACAAGCAGCGGGATGGCAATCACCACGAATTCGCGCAGCCGCCACCAGGTTTTCAGCAGCACCACGCGCGGCGAGGGGCGGCGGTAGGGAGGGACCTCCATCAGCATCCCGGGGGCAATCTCCGGCCAGATCTTGGCCAGAACATTTCCGGCCAGCGCGACCACACCCAGATTCAAAACGTAGATGGCGAGGGCCCAGTAAGCGCCGAGATAGAAGCCGACCAACGCAAAGATCACGGTCATGCGCGCCGAGCAGGGAACCAGGACGGCGAGCAGCGCCGCCACGAAGCGGTCGCGGCGCGAGGGAAGGATGCGCGTAGCCATGACGGCCGGCACGCTGCATCCATAGCCCAGCAGGACCGGAATTGTCGCCGTACCGTGCAGCCCCAGACGGTGCATCACTGCGTCCATCAGATAACCCACGCGCGCGAGATACCCAACGTCCTCGAGGATTGAAAGGCCGATCAGAAACGGCAGCAGATAAGGCAGCACAATCGCCACGGCGCCGGCGGTTCCCAGCAAAGCTCCTTGCGCCAATGCAAACCACGCGCCTTGCGGGTCCATCGCCTGGCCCAAGATCGCGATCAGTTGCTCGAAGAGTGCGAGGATTCGGCCCTCGCCCAATTTCCCCACGTCGAAGACCAGCCGGAAGAATCCCACGAAGATGGCGGCGAGAAAAACGTATCCCCAAAGCGGGTGCATAAGCAGCCGGTCAACCTGCTCGCGCCAGTCCGCCTTCGGTTTGGTCACGCGCACCACCCGCTCAAACAAGTTCAGGCAGGCCGCGTGGCGAGCCGAAGAGAGGGCGACGTCGGGCGGGTGGTTCAGCCGCTGGGTGATCTGAGCGGCGATATTCTCTGTCGCCTGGGCTGCCACCGGATCGCGCAGGGCCAGTTGGATCGGATCTCCTTGCAGGAGTTGGAGGGCTTCGAATCGCGGATTGAAAAATCGAGCGAGGCGTTGCGCTCCCGCAATCGGCGGCGATATTACGGCTACGCCGCGCCCCGGCGAGATCCGGGATTCCGGGGCGCCGGCGGCACGCTGACTCCCGCCTGGGCGGACCACTTCCGCCAGTTCCTGCACGGCGTTCTCAATCTCCGGGGCGTAGAGGAAAGGCCTGGGAGGAGTGGAAGGAGCTTGGCGGTGCATCTTGATGGCCGCCCGAAATGTTTCCACGATGCCCTGGCCGCGCGCCGCGATGGCCTCCACAACCGGCACACCCAGCTCGTTGGAGAGGGCCGCGCTGTCAATCGTCATGCCCTTGCGCGTAGCCTCATCCATCATGTTGAGGCAGAGCAGGAGCGGCGCTTCGAGGTCCAGAAGCTCCAGCGTCAGGGTGAGACTCCTCGCCAGTTGCGAGGCGTCGACGATGTGGATGAGGACGTCCCAGTCATGCTCCAGCAGGAATTCCCGCGTACAGGCCTCGGCGGGGCTGGTAGAAGTGAGGGAGTAGAGCCCGGGCATGTCAACAAGCTCGAAAACGTCACCGTTCACGCGCGCCCGGCCGCGCGTGTATTCAACCGTTGTGCCCGCGAAATTCGAGGTCAGCGACCGGTATCCGGCTACGGCATTGAAGAAAGTGCTCTTGCCGGAGTTGGGTTGACCGACGAGCGCAATCCTCACTTCACGACCTCGACGCCGATCTTCTGCGCTAGTTGTTGACCGATTGCAACACGGTTTCCGCGGCTTTCGATGACGAGTGGTCCCCCAAACGGGGCCTTGTGGATGATCGAGACCTCGTCGCCAACGTGCAGGCCCATTTGGTTGAGATTACGCCGGACCCCCCAACCCCCTGAAATCAAAGATATTCTCAGGAGCGAGTGGGGTTTGGCTTGGTAGAGGTTCACGGCTGGGTCCAATCCCGCAATGCTGGGCATCAATGTCCGTCCACTGCAAAGGAATCGCCAAACATCGTTGCGGGAAGACATAGTGTCGGTCCTCATAAAGATAATTAGTTGCAACTGGAATTGCAGGTTGCAGACGACCGGGCCGTCCATGCACCTCAGCCCCCTCGGCGTTCAGCAGACCGGCGCTGCCGCACACATTGTCTGGCGCCAACCTTCTCCCTGCAGTGACTTTAGTCTCTGAAGTATGGGGTGTGACCTAGGCAGGAGGACGGGGCGTGGCTACTCGGTGGACCTCACCTGTGCCGCCGTCCACTTCGATCAGTTCTCCCTCGCGCAAACGCCGGGTGGCGTCTTTGACGCCCACCACCGCCGGGATTCCATATTCGCGGGCCACCACTGCTCCGTGACTCATGATGCCGCCGATTTCCATGACCAGGGCGCCGGCGGTTAGAAACAGCGGGGTCCACCCGGGGTCGGTGAAAGGCGCCACGAGGATTTCCCCTTTGTGCAGCAGCGCTCCGTCGCTGGGATCGAGGAGAATTCGTGCCGGCCCGCGTGCTGTGCCCGATGAGGCCGGCATACCGCGAAGCACCTCGCCGCCGGTAGCGGGCTTGACCATGGGTTTGCCGTCGCTCCGCACGACTAGAGGCGGGTTGGCGCGCATGTGGCGTGCGAATTCGCGCCGGCGGAGGGGGATTTGCTCTCGTATCCACTCCTTACCCAGTTCGTTCTGGGCAATGCGCTCGATTTCGGGGATGGAGAGGAAGAAGAAGTCGTCGGGTTTTTCGAGCAAGCCGCGCGCCACCATTCTTCTTCCGACTTCCAGATACAAATCGCGGATGTGAGCGAGCCCCATCAAAGCGTAGAACTTGGGCGCCTCGCGCAGTGGCAGACGCGTCTCAACCACCCGCGTTAACCAGCGAAAGAGCCAGCGCCGCAGTGGTCGTCGCCGCAGCCGCCCTTGCAGGTCGGCCTTGGCTTGCTCGTGCTGCTGGACCTGACGTTCGTAGTGCTGGCGGGGCGTAGGCTGGTCAGGTGGATGGGAGAGATAGTTGCGCACCGTCTCGTAAACAAACGTAGGATCGTCGCGCCAGCGCGGGCAGGAGAAGTCGAACTCACGCACCGCACGGTGGCCATGAGCCTTCAGGAACTTTTTCATTCGCGCGAGAAAGTCGCGGCCGGCATCGCTTTCGGCCAGCACTTTGGGCACGCGCTCAACAGGCTGGTTCGCAAAGACGGCACGGACCTCGGGGCCGACAGCTTCCGCCAGGTCCCACAGAGCAAGAGCCGTTTCCATGGTTGGATTATTACCGATGCCCGACATGAGTTTGGGCAGCATGTCGGCAAGACCCCAGCGGGGCAAAGCCCAGGAAAGGTAAAGCGCCGCCGGCAGCGCCGCAAAGGAAGCGGCGAGCACGCTCATGGCGCGCGCGGTGTTCTGAGTGGCGAAATAGCGAGCCAGCGCCAGAATCTGCTCTTCACTCAAAATCGACAAATCGATTTTTCCAAATGAGGCGATTTCCTCCTGAGTTTCCCGAAGCTGCCGCCAGGACTGTTCGGGAGCAACCATGCCCAGAGCCGTCCGCAGCCCACCTGGCGACCGAGCCAAGAAATGCCAGATCCGCCGCAGGCTGAAAGGCCGGGGGACCGGCTCCAGCCAGCCGGTGCGGAGCATCTCTTCGACGATTTCAGCTACTTCGCGGTCCAGCAGTCGGACCACGCGCACCTTCAGGAAACGCGGGCGCGTGCCAAAGATTCCCTCCCCCACGTTCATGTTCCAGTAGAGGCGGCCGTCCACCAGGTCCAACACATTGGGGGACTCATCCGGATTCTCGGCCTCCTCTGGATGCATCAATCCCAATGCCACGCCCATGTGCGGCAAGACCAGGTAATTCCAGAATGAGCGTGAGAACGGCGTGTGCGGGTAAGGCATGGTCTCCCGCACGTTGTAGTTGCTCCAGTAAATGAGCTTGCCGCGGCAGTGTTCCTCGTTCCAGCGGCTGCCGTAGCGCACTTCGGGAACTCGTGGGCCGGCGGCAGTGACAGCACGAGCCTGCAGAAGATGGACGCATCCGGCGGCCAGGGCCCACTCGATGTCCGCGGCGCGGCCCAGCAGGCGCTCCGCCCCCAGACCCAGGCGAGCGAGCTCAGAGAGAACTGTGGGCGTCAGCAGCGCATTGGTTTCACTGCCTTCGGCCTCGATCAGCTCGTGCGGCGCGCGACGGCGCACCCGATAACGATCGGGAGTTACGCGCGCCGAGACCACCTTGTCCCCCAGGCCGCAAGCCGCCTCGATGACGAGTTCATCGGTAGCGCCGGTAACCGGATTCACAGTGAAAAGCACACCGGCGGCGTCCGCCTGAACCATGCGCTGGACCACCACCGCCATGGCCACGGCCGAATCGGGGATGTCGCGGTCGCGTCGGTAGGCGACGGCGCGTTCGGTGAATAAAGACTGCCAGCAGGCGCGCACGGCATCGATGACGGCTTCCGCGCCGCTGACGTTTAGATAGCTTTCCTGCTGACCGGCGAATGAAGATTCAGGAAGGTCTTCGGCAGTGGCCGACGAGCGCACGGCAACCAGACCGGCGCCCAGGGCTTCGTATGCGGCGGTGATCTCTTGGCCGAGGGTCGGGTCCATTCCCCGACGGAAGGCCTCAGTGGTCACACAGAATCCGTCCGGCACGGGAAGACCGCCGCGCAGCACGATCCCCAATTGGGCAGCTTTGCCACCGACCAGCGGCAAGGCTTCGCTGTCCACTTGGGTAAGCGGAACAGTTAGCCTTTGGCCAGCAGGCGGGCCGGGCATCTGAATTGCCTTCTCAGGTTAAGTCCAGAAATTCTTTACGCCTAGGCTGCGGTGCGGCGAATCATATAACACGGCCGTCAGGAAACAACCAGATTCTGCGGCCGGCCGTGGAGACAAACTGGAAGATTCTCCAGCGTCATTTCCAGGATTCGTTGCACGGCTTCACGGCTGTTGAAGGCGATGTGCGGAGTGATGACCACATTGTCGCGGTTGAGAAGCGAATGGTGTAGGAGCAGCGTGCGAAGTTTGTCCTGAGCGAGCGATTGGGCAAGAATCTGCCGTTCATCCTTGAGCAGTTCCTCCCCTTCCAGGACGTCGAGGGCCGCGCCGGCCAGGAGGCCGTCATCCAGCGCCTTGGTCAGCGCCGCCGGATCAATCAGGCCGCCCCGAGCGGTATTGATGAGTAGGGCGCCCCGCTTCATGTGCCGGAGATTTTCGGCATTGATGAGATGGTGGGTCTTCGGCGAGTAAGGGCAATGCAGGGAAACGATGTCGGCAACGCCGAGGAGCTCGTCGAGCGGGGCGTACCGGAAACTTAAAACCTCGGCCAGCAGTGGTTCGTGGCGAACGTCAAAGGCCACCACCGTCATCCCCTGGCACCCGTTCAAAGCCGAATGATGGGAGGGAGTTTTGCCCAGCCCTTGTTGTGAATCTCTGAGCCCCGATGGCAGATGCCGCCAGTGATTCTCCCGGGCCTATCGCCGGGGGCGGGGAAACCTGGCTTCAATGGTGGCCCGCATGCCGCCCCGCGTCGTGAACTCGCCAGTCACGACCGCCCACTTCGGCCGGCAGGCGCGAACCACATCGTCCAGGATACGATTGACGGCGTTCTCGTAAAAAATCCCAAGATTTCGATAAGCAAGAATGTACTGCTTGAAAGATTTTAGTTCCAGGCAGCGCGCCGCGGGCATGTAGCGGAGCGTAACGGTCCCGAAATCTGGCAAGCCGGTGCGGGGGCAGACCGAGGTGTACTCGGGAATGCTGATGACGATTTCATAGCCGCGATACTGGTTTGACCAGGTTTCGATCTCCGGCAGGCGGGCGTCGATTCCGGCACGGGCGTGCTCCGCCGTATAAACTGGTGACCGCAACTTGCGACGCATAATCGACCTCCGCGCGGACAGCATAGCGCATAAATGCCTCAGTTTGGGCAGGCAATTAGGGCGCATAATGAGCTTCTCTGCCAGGACCACCTGGGAAACCGAGATTTGGGCAACTAAGCCACAAGGTTTAGGAAATAAGTCCTTCATTTTCAACGCAATGAAAATAAGATTGACACTCCAACACTCAAGATTTATTATAACGCTCGACTAACAGAGAGCATCTAATCATGTGGGCAAAGTCACGCGGCGTATGCCAAGTGAGCGGCTCCAAGGAGGGCTTAAGGACATGGGCAAGATCATCGGAATCGACCTAGGCACGACCAACTCCGTGGTGGCGGTTATGGAGGGCGGAGAACCCTCGGTCATCACCAATCCCGAAGGGGGGCGCACCACGCCCTCGGTGGTGGCCTTCACCAAATCCAACGAGCGGCTGGTCGGTCAGGTAGCGAAGCGCCAAGCCATTACCAACCCTGAAAACACGGTCTATTCCATCAAGCGATTCATGGGCCGGCGTTTCGAAGAGGTGCCGAATGAAATCAAGACGGTGCCGTTCAAGGTGGGTTCGGGTGCGCACGGTGATGTCCGCGTGTTGGCGCAGGGTAAGGAGTACTCGCCTCCGGAAGTCTCCGCGATAATCCTTCAGAAGATGAAGGACGCGGCGGAGCAGTACCTGGGCGAGAAGGTAACGCAGGCGGTGATCACTGTGCCCGCCTATTTCAATGACAGCCAGCGTCAGGCGACCAAGGACGCGGGGAAGATCGCCGGCCTGGAGGTCCTCCGCATCGTCAACGAGCCGACGGCGGCGGCGATGGCCTACGGGTTGGACAAGAAGAAGGACGAGACGATCGCCGTCTACGATTTCGGCGGCGGGACGTTTGATATTTCCATCCTCGAGGTCGGCGAAGGGGTGGTGGAAGTTAAATCCACGAACGGCGACACGCACCTGGGGGGCGACGATATCGACAAGCGCGTCATGGACTGGATTGTGGATGAATTCAAGAAGGACCAGGGCATCGACCTTTCGAAGGACCGCATGGCATTGCAACGTCTCAAGGAAGCAGCCGAGAAGGCCAAGATGGAGCTCTCCACCGTCCTCGAGACGGAAATCAACCTGCCCTTTATCACCGCCGACGCTTCCGGGCCCAAGCACTTGAGCATGAAGCTGACCCGGGCGCGCTTCGAGCAGATGTGCGAGGACATCTTCCAGCGCTCGGCTGGACCGGTGAAACAGGCGATTCAGGATTCGGGCGTGCGTTCCGAGCAGATCGACGAGATCGTGCTGGTGGGCGGCTCCACGCGCATCCCCCGCGTCCAGCAGATCGTGAAGGATTTATTCGGAGGAAAAGAGCCTCACAAGGGCGTCAATCCTGATGAGGTCGTGGCGGTCGGCGCGGCGGTCCAGGCCGGCGTGCTGGGCGGGGAGGTGAAGGACCTCCTGCTGCTCGACGTTACGCCGCTCACGCTGGGCGTCGAGACGCTGGGGGGCGTGATGACCCCGCTCATCCAGCGCAACACGACGATTCCGACCCGCAAGTCCGAGACTTTTTCCACCGCAGCCGACGACCAAACTTCGGTGGAGATTCACGTCCTGCAGGGCGAGCGACAGATGTCCCGCGACAACCGGACGCTTGGCAAGTTCCATCTGGTGGGCATCCCGCCGGCGCCGCGCGGTCTTCCTCAGATCGAGGTCACCTTTGACATCGACGCCAACGGCATCCTGAACGTCTCCGCCAAGGACAAAGGGACGGGTCGCGAGCAGAAGATCACCATCACTTCCTCGAGCGGTCTCGCCAAAGACGAGGTGGAACGCATGACCAAGGAGGCTGAGGCCCACGCCGAGGAAGACCGGCGCTCCAAGGACGAGGTCGAGGTCAAGAACCGGGCCGACTCGCTCGTGTACGCCACGGAGAAAACCCTCAAGGAGCACCGCGACAAGATTTCCGATTCGGACGCCAAGGAGATCGAGGCCGCGCAGGAGGAGGCCAAGAAGGCCATCCAGGAAGGCGACGTTACGCACATCAACACCGCTGTCGAACGCCTGACCACCGCCTCGCACAAGCTGGCAGAAGCGATGTACAAGCAGACGGCGCAGGCACCGGGGCCGGGTCCAGCTCCGGGAGCTGATGCCGGGGCGGGCGCCGGCGCATCCGCCTCGGACGCAGGCCGCGCCAAGCCAAAAAGCGACGGCGAGGTCATCGACGCCGAGGTGGTGGACGAGGACAGGAAAAAGAGCTAGGGAACAGGTTTCAGAGGACAGGTGACAGCCAAGCCCGACGGCGTTTTGCCTGGCTAAGATCGCCACAAGTTCAACCGAGGCGAGGAGTGAACGTGGAGCAGCGAACCCAGGTCGGAATCGAATGCCCGCAATGCCACTGGCGGCAATTCATGGAGATTGAGGTTGACGAACGATTGCTCAATTCGCCACTCGCCGCCGAGATCCGCCATCACCTTGAGGAATGGATGCGGTCACGCTGCCCCAACCACCTGGGAGAATTGGTGAAGACGGCCCGAAATTGACCCGCTTGGTGCGCGGCACTGGGGGAAAGCTGACCGCTGACAACTGACGACAATTGCCATGCCCGTCGGAACGCAAAAAGACTACTACGCAACGCTGGGCGTTGACCGCAACGCCAAGCCGGAGCAGATTCGCAAGGCATACCGTCGCCTGGCGCGCAAGCACCACCCGGACGTCAATCCCGGCAACAAGGCAGCGGAAGAGAGATTCAAGGAGATCCAGGAAGCTTACGACGTGGTTGGCGACGAACGGAAGCGGAAGATCTACGACCAGTTCGGCTTCTATTCCGACAACATTCCCCCCAACGCTTACGCGCAGGCGAGCTCCGCGGGGCCGGGCGGCCCGGCCTTCGATTTCTCCGGTTTTGACTTTTCTGATTTCGGCCCCGAGGTAGAAACGGGCGGAGGCTCCGGGGGCGGATTCCGCGACCTCTTCTCGCAGTTCTTCTCCCGCGGGCGCGAGCGCGAAGCGGCGCGGCGCGGACCGGAGCGCGGCAGCGATCTCGAACACCACATGCACCTGGGCTTCTGGGACGCCATCCGCGGAACTCAAGTACGCCTGACCGTGGCACGGGCCGAAGCCTGCGGAAGCTGCCGGGGGACAGGCGTGGCGAGCGGCCCGTCGGTCACCTGTTCAGCATGCGGCGGAAGCGGTAAGACCGGGCGGTCGGCCGGGGTGATGCGCTTCTCGGTGGCCTGCCCGCATTGCGGCGGCAGCGGCCGCGAGCAGCGCCGCTGTGCGGCGTGCGGTGGCGCGGGCCACCTGCGAAAACCCGAGAGTTTCGACGTCCGCATACCGCCGGGTGTCGACACGGGCTCGCGGGTGCGCATCGCGGGGAAAGGCAACGCCGGGGTGAACGGCGGCGCGCCGGGAGTCCTGTTCATCGTCACCGAGGTGGAACCTCATCCGCTCTTCGAGCGCAAGGGCGACAACGTCTACGTCAAAGTCCCCGTGACCATCACCGAGGCGGCGCTGGGCGCCAAGGTGGAAGTGCCGACGCTCGAGGGCCCCTCGACCATCAAGATTCCTCCCGGGACGCAGAGCGGGCAGAAGCTGCGGCTGCGAGGCCGCGGTGCGCCCTCGCTGCGTGGCAACGTCCGCGGCGACCAGTTTGTGGAGGTCCAGGTCGTGGTACCGCGCATCGCCGACGAGCGCAGCAAGGAAATCCTGCGCGAGCTTGGGCGACTGAACCCCGACGACCCGAGGAAAGACCTGAAAGTCAGGTGACAGGTTACAGGTGACAGGGAACAGGTGGCAAACCGATGGCCCGCGGCTATAACCTGTAACCTGTTCCCAGTAACCTGGGTTTTTCATCATCATGCCT
>DATKYV010000325.1:0-9647 GCA_035528275.1 Terriglobia bacterium
CGCCGTCTGCTGAACGAGGCTTCCCACCAAAGTGACGGGCGCCATGAATCCTGAAAGCGGCATGGAAATCAGCTCGACGGGAATTGACCAGCGCGCGCAGTCGACCAGATTCTGGCTGGTCACGTCGCTCCATTTGATGGGCGCGGTGGGACAGCAGGAAAACACCGTCAGCGGTTTCGCCCGCAGCGCCTGTTCGCTGCCGCGAACCGCGAGTTGCAGGTCCTTCATGATCTCGAAGGCTTCGATCGTGAAAGCACCGGTAACGACCGGTTTTTCGCCGTACAGAAGGCTCAGATAGAGCCGGTAGCTGTCCGAAATTCGCTCGTGAACGTCGGCGGGAATGAAGGCGGTGCTCTGCCCGGCGACGTGCGCGAGGCCGCTGGTCAACTTCACGTAACGGATGTAGTCCGCCGTAACGGGGGGGCGCATTTCACCGGTCTGGCCGTCCAGAATGTTGATGGCGGCCGAACCGGGAGTGAAGTAGACATTGCCACCCTGGAAATCGTGCGTCTGGTTCCCAAGCGTGTCATAGAGTTTGAAAGAGCCGGGGACGGTGCTGAGCGCCTTGTCGATGATGCCTTCTGTCAGGCGCGCGTTCCACGTGCTTTCGTCCACCTCGGCGCCGTGGTCGGCAAGCATGTCGAGCACGGCCTTGTTGTGAATCTCGACGCCCAGCTTGCAGATTAATTCCCGCGCCTCTGCGATGATTCTTTCGATCAGGCTGTCTTCCAGCAATTTCAATGTGGGTCGCATTGGTTTTCTCGGCGACGGATTGTATCGCAATTGGAGGCAGAATGACGACAGGTTCCGCAAGTGCCGCACGGTTTGAGGAGTCATCCCCCGAGAATAGCCGCGGGTCGGGTGCGTCATCCGGCGAAACTGAGCCGACCGGGCGAACGCTGGGCTTGCTGAGAGCTTTGTGCTAGAGTGGTCGCGCAGTTGTTGTCCAATTCCCACGATTTGAACGAAGCACAGATGCGGCATCGGTTCTCATGCAAGCTCATCCTCGGTCTCGCGGCCGTCCTCATAGTCATGGCCTGCGAGCCCTCATCCCCACCGCGGAGCAGGCAAATGATCAGCCAACAGACATTCGGGAAGACACAGGACGGGACCGCCGTCGATATCTTCACCCTTACCAACTCCAATGGCGTCGAGGTGCGCGCCATCACCTACGGCGGGATCATCGTTTCCCTGCGCACGCCGGACAAGAACGGCAAGCTCGATGACATCGTCCTGGGTTTCGACACGCTCGATAGTTATCTGGGTAAGCATCCATATTTCGGCGCCATCATTGGTCGCTACGGAAATCGAATCGGCAACGCGAAGTTCACCCTGGACGGCGTCGAGTACAAGCTCGCCGCGAATAACGGTCCCAACAGTCTGCACGGCGGGCTGAAGGGTTTCGACAAGGCGGTGTGGAAGGCCCAGTCCCTTGAAAACGACCAGGGAGTCGGCGTGGTCTTTACCCATACCAGCCCGGACGGCGAGGAGGGCTACCCGGGAAACCTGACCGCGAAGGTAACCTACACGCTGACCAACCAGAATGAGCTCATCTTCGACTACGAGGCCACCACCGACAAACCCACTCCCGTCAACCTCACACAGCACACTTATTTCAATCTGGCCGGAGCGGGCAAAGGCGACGTCCTCGGCCACGAAGTGTTGTTGAACGCCGACAGTTTCACACCCGTGGATTCGAATCTCATTCCCACCGGCGAAATTCGCAAGGTCGCCGGCACTCCGTTCGATTTCACCAAGCCGACGGCGGTCGGCGCGCGGATCAACCAGGACGATGAACAACTGAAGCTCGCCGGCGGATACGACCACGATTTCGTGATCAATCGGAGAGGCGAGGAGCCTTCACTTGCAGCGCGCGTCTACGAGCCCACCTCGGGGCGCGTCCTTGAGGTCTCGACCACGCAGCCGGGCGTGCAGCTTTACACGGGCAACTTCCTCGACGGCACGCTCACCGGCAAAGGCGGCCACGTCTACCAGAAGCGCAGCGGCCTCTGCCTGGAGACCCAGCACTTCCCGGACTCCCCCAACAAACCGGACTTTCCCTCGACGATTCTTCGCCCGGGAGAAACCTACCGCTCGCGGACCATCTTTAAGTTCTCGGTCCGAACACCCTGATATCCTCGCCAGGCAATCGGGCCCAGGCGACGGCTCACAACGCCCAGTAGAGGTAGTAAACTGCTCCGCTTTGTGTGGCATTTTGTCCCGCACCCGTGAGTTGAACAGACTACCGTGCCCTACGGCACGCGACGGCAATCACACGCTCAACCGATTCGCCCTGCTGGAAGTTCTTTAAAGGGAACTTGGTAGCGCTAACGGGAATCGAACCCGTGTTCCCAGATTGAGAATCTGGTGTCCTAACCCCTAGACGATAGCGCCGTTGAGGTAACTGAACTTTTCTAGCATCCGCGCGACGGAATTGTCAAGCGGGCAGGGTTTGGGTAGTGGTGCTTTTTGATGTGGAAGCGGTGCCGCGAGTTGGGACCGGACTGTGGTGCGGCATTTTGGCCGTTGCAACCCGCTAAACACGCAAGCCGAGGCGCAGTAGTCCATCCTTGTTGATCCGCGCGCTCTCTGCCGGGCCGCCCGGCCGGGGCTCGTAGCCATCGAGCTCGACGATGACCCACCCTTTGAATTGCGTGTCGCGGAAGGCCTGAATGATGGCCGGAAAGTCCACCGCGCCAGTGCCGATTTCGCAGAAGTGGTATTCCTTCTTGCGGACCAGATTGCGATTGTTCCGGGCGAGCTCGAGGGCATCTCTTCGAACGTCTTTGAAGTGAAGGAAGATCAGGCGGTCGTGGTAGGTGCGCACCACTGCGGCGGGATCGGCGCCTCCCAGTGTCAGATGACCGACGTCGGCGATCAACTTCACGTAGCGCGGGTCGGTGGCGTCGAGAATCCGGCCCAAACCTTCCCGGGTCTCGCCGATCGTGCCGAAGTGGGGGTGATACCCCATGGTCAGCCCGAATTCCCTGGCCAAGCCTCCCAGGATGTTCATGCGCCGGCCCAGCAATCTTATCTCTTCCGCCGAATACTCCCGGTCAGGACGACCGCCGTCGGTGACCTGCAGGTAGAGCCCTTTCAAGCGCTGGAAGAACGCCGCGTAGGCTCGCAGCTCGGCGACGTCATCCTCCGGCTCGCCGGAGCTGAGCTCGAGGTTCGAGCACGAAAGCGTCACCGCCTTAAGGCGGAGCTCCCCAAGACGGTCCATGAGGGCTTGGGTTTTTGTTCCCGCGTAGGCCTCGCGCACCCAACCCAGCATCTGCACGCCCTTGAACCCCAGGCTGGCGATGGTGGAAAGGGCTTCTTCGAACTCATTCTCGGGCCAGGAGATGGCGGCGTATCCGACGGGATTCGGCAGCGGCTCACCGGCACCTCGCGCGAAATGCGACGAGCTACACCACGCCGCGGCCAAGCTTCCCACTTGTTGAAGGAATGACCGCCGCTCCGGCATTGTGCTCCCATCCACTGATCGTGTTGCGGGAAGTCTGATACAGGCCCGCACAAGAGTCAACCGAATGCGGAAGGTGTTTCACCGATGGGGATCCGGCGGTGAGGGTGTCGCGAAGCGCGTGGGGGGTGAGAGGCCAGGCTTATCGGTTCTCTGCTAAAACTTGGTGAGGGAAGAAAAGGAAAAATCGCGCACCTTCATGGCCGGGACCACCATTTCGAAGGATTCCTCACCCGCCGTGCGCTGCGGCGGGCCCATCATCTCCACTTTTCCCAGCATGGCGATGACGCTCTGATTGAAGCGCAGGTTCTTGACGCCGTATTGAATCTTACCGTCCTCGACCCAGAAAGTTCCGTCGCGAGTCATGCCGGTGAGGATTTTCTGGTAAGGATCGACTTCGCGGATGTACCACAATCGCGTCACCAGCAGGCCACGCTCCGTGGAGGAGACCATGTCCTCGACACTTGCCCGTCCCCCGTCCATGACGATGTTCATGGGCGCCTCGCCGTATTCGTTGGGAAGCGGGAAGCCGTGACCCGTGGCTTCCTTGCCCATTTTGCGTGCCGTCTGCCGGGCGTAGACGACGTTTTTCACCACGCCCTTTTCCACCAGATTCACCCGCCGCCGCGGCAACCCCTCGCCATCGAACGCCGCGCCGGCCTGAAGAGGATGATAGACGTCGTCGCGCACGTTGATATTCTCGCCGAAGACCTTTTCGCCCAGGCGGCCCGTCAGGCAGCTGCGCTTTTCGTGAATCGCCAGCCCGCCGAAATCGAAGAAGAGAAAACCCAGGAGGTCAAGGACCGCCGCGGGCTCGAGAATTACCGTGTATTCGCCGGGAGGGATTTCGCGCGGCTCGCAGCTCGCCAGCGCCTTGCCCGCCGCCCGGTCCGCCAGCGTTTCCGGATCCAGTTCCGCGGACTCGGGAGAAGTCTTCTTGGCCCAGCCGGAGCTCGTTTCACCCAGCATGGTCACGGAAAATTCCGAGACCGTCTCCTCATGGAAGGAAGCCAGGCCGCGGGAGTTGAAAATCCCCATGGCCGAGGCGCCGCTCGAGAACACCCCGGCGGCCGTGAGCTTGTCCTTCTCGGCGCGCGCGATGACTTTGCGAATGGTTTCCGCGCGCACCTGGGGCCCCAGCGCCGAGGTGGCCAGATCAAACCGGTCGACCACACGGTAGGTCTGCGGTCCGGGCATGGGCAGCAGTTCCGGGTCCGGCGGCTGGAGCCGCGCCAGCTCGATCGCCGCCTCACAGATCTGGCGAATCGAGGCCTCATCGAACCGGTTCGTGCTCGCCCGCGCCATACACCGGTCCACGACCGCGCGAACCGAAAGCGAGGCGCCTTCCTCGGCGACGTTCTGGTGGATGGTGTTGTTGGCGAAGCGCGTGAGCGAATAGGAATTCGAGCTGATGATCGCTTCCGTCTCGTCGGCGGTCGAGTACTTGAGGACCTTCGAGAAGATTTCCTTGGCGCGTTGTCGAGTCAGAAGCATTGTAAAAATTGATTCATCGGATCATCGGGCCGTCTAACCGCTGATTTCCGTCCCGGCTTTGAAATCACTCCATCGCCAAATCACCCGATCGCCCGATTCTAATACGCCACTCCCACCTTGACACCGCGAAAGCGCGCCGGCGACGCGCCGTGGCCCGTGCCCATGGTCTGCATGGGCTGGCCCTTGCCGCAGTTCGGGGTACCCCAAAGGGTCCATTCTTCACGCCCGCAGATGGCGTCGCAGGAGTTCCAGAACTCGGTGGTGATTCCCGCGTACGTGGGATTTTTCAGCATCCGTCCAATCTTGCCGTTTTTGACCTCCCAGCCGATCTCGGTACCGAACTGAAAGTTGTACCGGCGATCGTCGATGGACCAGCTTCGATTGGTTTCGAAGTAGATGGCGTCATCCGTGGAGGCGATGAGCTCTTCGAGCGTCCCTGCGCCGGGAAGGAGGCTGACGTTGGTCATGCGAATCAAGGGTAGGCGGCTCCAGCCTTCGGCGCGCATCGTGCCGTTGGAGCGTGTCTGGCCGATGGCCGACGCCGTTTCGCGCGACGTGAGGTATCCCACGAAGAGGCCGTCGCGGATGATAGGCGTTGCCTGGCCGGGCACGCCCTCGTCGTCGAAGGCAAACGTCCCCAGTCCCGGGCCGTGCGCGGGCGTGGCGTCGGCGACGACGTTGACGATGTCGGAGGCGTATTTGAGCTTTCCCAACTTCTCAAGGGTCAGAAAACTCATGCCGGCGAAATTCGCTTCCGTGCCCAGGACGCGGTCGAGCTCGATGGGGTGGCCGACGGACTCGTGAATCTGCAGGCCCAGCTGCGAGCTGCCCAGGATGATGTCCCTTGTTCCGGAGGGACATTGGTCCGCGCTATGCAGCGCCACAGCCTGCTCGGCGATGCGCGGGGCGTTCGCCAAGAGGTCCAGCTCCTCGACCAGCTCGTACCCCTTGCTCTGGTGCTGGCCGCCGAAGGAGCTGGGATACGAGCGTCTTTGAATCTCACTCCCCCGGAATGAAGTGGCCACAAAGCCCGTGCCGGTTTCGGTCTTGGTCTGATGAATCTCGGAACCCAGGCTGGAGACGAAGAGCTGTTCGATTCGGCGGAAGTCCATCTGCGCCGCGGCAAGCGTCACGCCCTCCACCTTGCGCAGCTCCGCATCCACTTTAAGCAGCAGGGCCAGGCAGGCCGAGACGGGAATGGCGAACGGGTCTTTCTCACACGCGCCCACCCATTCGGCGACAAACTTCTCCTCCGGAGCCAATTGCAGGTCGTGCTTTTTACATAGCGCGCTCGCCCGGGCGATGGCCACGGCCTCAGCCGCGACACGGTCGATTCCCCCGCGGGTCAGATCGTCCGTCGCCGCGAATCCCCACGCCTGGTCGGCAATCACGCGCACGCCGAGCCCCACCGACTGCGATTCCCGGACTTCCGAAGGCTGCCCGTTTTTGGTGGAAAGATAACGCTGCCGGGTGTCCACAACGCGGACATCGGCGTAGGTGGCTCCGCGCGCCAGTGCGGTATCAAGCGCCCAGTGAGTGAAGTCTTTCATCCTTTGGTCGAAAGCCGAAAGCGCAAACCGCCCGGCAAAACACTCCCCAGGCTCGCCGGGGGATTTGCGCCCTCAAATCAAAAAGCACGTCGCAAGCTGAACCGTCCGGTGGATCTACGTACCCTCGCTCCAGGAGGCGAGGTATTCCTCCTGCTCCCGGGAAAGCTTGTCAATGGCCACACCCATGGCCTCCAGTTTCAGGCGCGCCACGTCGCGGTCGATTTCTTCCGGCACTGAGAAGACGTTTGGCTCCAGGTTTTTGGCGTTCTTCGCCAGGTATTCCGCGGAAAGAGCCTGATTGGCGAAACTCATGTCCATCACTGCGGCGGGATGGCCCTCCGCCGCCGCCAGGTTGATAAGCCGTCCCTCGCCGAGCAGGTAAATCTTTCGCCCGCCGCGCAGCGTATACTCATCCACGAATTCGCGCACCCGGCGCTTGGAGTGCGCCATCTTTTCCAGGGCCGGGATGTCAATCTCCACGTTAAAGTGCCCGGAATTGCAGATGATCGCGCCGTCCTTCATCACCTCGAAATGCTCGCCCCCCAGAACCGACTTGTTCCCGGAGACAGTGACGAACACGTCGCCGATCTTGGCGGCCTCGGACATGGGCATGACGCGATAGCCGTCCATCAGGGCTTCGAGCCCCCGCGTGGGATTCACCTCGGTCACGATAACCTCGGCGCCCAGCCCGCGGGCCCGCATCGCCACGCCGCGCCCGCACCATCCGTAACCACAAACGACAATCCGTGAGCCGGCGATCAGTAAATTGGTGGAGCGGAGGATGCCGTCGATCGTGGACTGTCCGGTCCCGTAGCGGTTGTCGAACAGGTGTTTGGTGTCGGCGTCGTTGACGGCGACCATAGGGAATTTCAGAACGCCTTCCTTGGCCATGCTGCGCAGGCGGATCACGCCCGTGGTGGTCTCCTCCGTTCCGCCAATGATGCCGGGGATCAGCTCTTGGCGCTTGGTCAAGACCATGGTTACCAGGTCCGCGCCGTCGTCCATGGTGATTTGCGGCTGGTGGTCGAGGGCCGCGACGATGTGGCTGTAGTAAGTGTCCTTGTCCTCGCCCTTGATGGCGAAGACTGGAATGTTGAAGTCCTTGATGAGCGAAGCGGCCACGTCGTCCTGGGTGCTCAAGGGGTTCGAGGCGCAGACCACTACGTCAGCTCCGCCGTCGCGCAACGTTATCGCCAGGTTCGCGGTCTCCGTGGTCACGTGCAGGCAGGCGGAGACTTTCACCCCTTCCAGCGGGCGCTCGCTGATGAACCGTTTACGGATGAGTTTGAGGACGGGCATCCACTGCGCCGCCCACTCGATCCGCGCCTTCCCCTTGGGGGCAAGACCCAAATCCTTGACGTCCCCGCCCATCTTCTTCGTAGTCGCCATTTAGATGCCAGCCTCCTGCCGCAGCGCAGCGGCCTTATCGGTCTTTTCCCAAGTAAACTCCGGCTCCGGACGGCCGAAGTGACCGTAGGCCGCGGTCTTCCGGTATATCGGACGCAGGAGGTTCAGCGAATCGATAATGCCTTTGGGAGTCAACAGGAAATTCCGCCGGATGAGATCCACCAGCGTGTCGTTATCAACCCGGCCCGTCCCGAACGTATTGACCATCACCGAAACCGGCTCCGCCACGCCGATGGCATAGGCCACCTGAACTTCAACTCGCCGGGCGAGGTCCGCCGCCACCAGGTTTTTGGCGATGTAGCGCGCCATGTAAGTAGCGGAGCGGTCCACTTTGGTGGGGTCCTTGCCGGAGAAACATCCGCCGCCGTGATGGGCCATCCCGCCGTACGTGTCGACGATGATCTTTCGGCCGGTCAGCCCCGAATCACCCACCGGTCCGCCGGTCACAAAGCGCCCCGTGGGATTGATGTAATACTTCGTCTTCTCGTCTAACATGTTGGAGGGAATGATGGGCTTGATGACGCATTGCAGCACGCTCTCGCGCAAGGTTTCGTTGGAAACTTGCGCCGTGTGCTGGGTGGAGACGACGACCGTATCCACACGAACCGGCTGGAAGCCATCGTACTCAACGGTCACCTGGCTTTTGCCGTCCGGGCGGATGAAATCGAGGATCTTTTTGCGGCGGACTTCCGCGAGGCGCAGGCAGAGCTTGTGCGCCATCATGATGGGAAACGGCATGAGCTCCGGCGTCTCGTCGCAGGCGAAGCCGAACATCAGACCCTGGTCCCCCGCCCCGCCGGTATCCACGCCCTGGGCAATGTCAGGGCTCTGCCGCGTCAGATTGGGCTCCACCGTGCAAGCGTCGGCGGTGAACCCGCCATCCGGGTCGGTGTAGCCGATCTGGCGAACCGTGTCGCGAACCAGTTTCTCGAGATTCGGCTTGGCCGAAGTGGTGACCTCGCCGACGACGTAAACCGTCTGGTCCTTCACCATCGTTTCGCAGGCCACGCGCCCGCGGGGGTCCTCCGCGAGGACGGAATCCACGACGGCGTCGGAAATCTGGTCGCAAATCTTGTCGGGATGCCCTTCGGTTACCGACTCCGAGGTAAAAAGATAGTGCCGATTCGAGCTTGACACTCAGCGTCTCCTTTCAATGCATTCAGGGGAACAACCCCAGGGAGGTGCTTGCCGCTCAGCGCAAATATGACAAGCTAGCACACCGCTTCGAAAACTGTCAATGAATTCGGCCATGATGAGGCGCTGGCGCAGCGAGTGGGAGTAATTCGGGGTCGAGAGGCTGCACGAAGGGGGAACGCGTGCACCCCGCTCGACCGCGCCTTTCGACCCTTGACCGGAGAGCCGTTGTATGATAGGCTACATTGTAGCCTATGGCTTTTCCCCTGCTTCGCTCCCCGTGGGGTGGTCAGGTCCTTGGTCCAGGTGTTCCAGAGGTGGTTGCGCGGGCCGGGCGGCTCGGGGGGATGAAGGATGTGATGCCCCGGTGGGAACATGCGCGCAAGGGCACAAATCGCAAAAACAAAGCCGCTAGGTGTATGAAAACACAGGGGGAGGTCAGAAAAACATGAGCAAATTGCGCCTCTGTGCCCCCTCCCCCGCCCGTCAGCCGAAGGACGCTACTCGGACTTCGCCACGGCGCGGCGCGAGAGCAGGTAGGCTTTGATGAAGGGATCGATGTCGCCCTCCAGGACGCGCTCGGCGTCGCCGACTTC
>DATKYV010000326.1:0-2119 GCA_035528275.1 Terriglobia bacterium
GAGCAAGCCGCACCTTACCAGCTATGGTCGTTTCAGGGATCGAGCTACGCGTGGGGCAAAGACGACGTCTTGCCCATCTCGCAGAAGTTCTCCCAGCCCAACCTCATGGGCGGACCGACGCCCCAAGGCCTGGGGGGTGGCGTGCCGGTCATCGACTTCTGGACGGCCAGGGTGGGGATGGCTATGGGACACATCGAAACCTCGCCCCGGGTGCTCTCCCTGCCCGTCCGGGTCGAGAAGGACGGGAGGATCGATTGCTCGATGGTGCTCGAGCCGCACGTCACGCTGAAGCCCGGCGAGGCTTATTCGACGCCGCGCAGCTTTGTCGCGGTGCATTCCGGCGACTTCTACGAGGCTTTGCGTCTCTGGTCGCGGGTTTTGCAGAACCAAGGATGGTCGCTGCCCAAGCCGACCGACTCGGATTACAGCGTCAACTGGTGCGGGTGGGGTTACGAATCCGACTTCACGCCCGCCGAAATGCTGGGCACCATCCCGAAACTGAAAGACCTCAAGATCACCTGGGCGACGCTCGACTACCGCTGGTTCAACAACTACGGCGATTGGGAGCCGCGCGCCGACACCTTTCCCGATGACTCCATCAAGAAAGTGGTGGATGAATACCACAAGAACGGAATCCGGATTCAACTCTGGTGGCAACCCATCGCCGTCGAGGACGGCCAGGGCAAGCACTCGCTGCCCAAGCCGATGGAGACCTCGCGCTTGTCCAAAGAACACGCCGATTGGCTGATTCTCGACAAGGATGGGAAGCGCGCCCGGATGGGAAGCCCGGTCAGCGCCGTCGCCGCCATGTGCCCGGCGCTCCCTGAAGTCCGCGAATACCACAGGCAGCTCGTCGAGAAGTTCATTCGCGAGTGGGATTTCGACGGAAGCAAACTCGACAGCATCTTCACCGTTCCGCCCTGCTTCAATCCCAAGCATAAGCACAAATCGCCGAATGAATCCATCCGGGCGATGGCGGATGTCTATAAGGTCATCTTTGAAACGACGCGTTCCCTGAAGCCCGATAGCGTCACGCAGATCTGCCCTTGTGGAACGCCGCCCAATTACGCCTGGCTTCCCTTCATGGACCAGGCGGTGACGGCCGACCCGGTGGGATCGGTCCAGGTGCGACGCCGCATGAAGATGTACAAGGCGCTGCTCGGTGCCGAGGCCGCCGTCTACGGCGACCACGTCGAGCTCTCGGGGATGGTGCCGCTGGGGGATGATTACATCGAGTCGGGCGAGGATTTCGCCTCCACGGTGGGGACGGGCGGCGTGGTGGGAACGAAATTCACCTGGCCCGGAGACGCCCCCAATCCCAGAACCCGCAAAGTGCGGCTGACCGCGGAGAAGGAGGCCCGCTGGAAAAAGTGGATCGATATCTACAATTCCAAGATGCTTTCGCGGGGAACCTTTCTCAACCTCTATACCCTCGGTTATGACGTTCCGGAAGGCTACGCAGTCCGGAAGAGCGGCAAGATGTATTATGCGTTCTTCACGCCACCGTCTTCGCCGGTATGGAAAGGCGAGATTGAGCTGCGCGGCCTTAACGACGGAAAGTACCGAGTCTTCGACTATGTGAACTCAAAAGACCTGGGCGTCGTCGACGCCGCCAGCCCAAAGCTCGCCGTGGGATTCAGGGACCATCTTCTTATCGAATTGACCCGGCTCTGAATTGGAAGCTTGCGAAATGGTGACGCCGCGCCGCACAGCTCGAGAGCTCAATCGGCCGCCGGGTGCCGGCAATCTGCAACATGCGGATGACTGGAGTTTCCCCCAGCGCAGGAACGGAAAAGAGGAAGATGATTCCGAAGAAAGGAATTCCCCGCACAGGCCGGAGGCGCATCAAGTGCCTCTCTCTCAAAGATGCCTTGGGGTCGTGTCCCGGTTGTCCTCAGTGTCTGCCGTAAGAAACTGCGGAGAAGAATTGGATTGCCTTTGCTGATGGGCAGGAAGAGATCAGCGCGGCAAATCCGAAATGCTCGCCGTCACTGCTGCTTGGGGAGAGCGAAAGCCACATAAGTTCCGCCTGACGGAGCACCCGATTTGCCGCCGCCGGCGGCGATGACGACGAACTGGCGGCCGTCCACTTCATACGTCGCGGGCGTGGCGTTGCCTC
>DATKYV010000327.1:0-2474 GCA_035528275.1 Terriglobia bacterium
ATGGGTGGTGCCTGAGGAAGTCTGGCCGCAGGCGTTGCAGGCCGAAAGTGCTCGGGCTTTCGAATTCCTTGCCGCCGCACGGTGTTTTGTTCACTATGCGCGGGGACGCGACGACAATCAATTAACTTACGAAGGGCAGGAGCTCGCGGCGGCCCGGGGGATCTGATGCGTGCCGGCCCGGAACCTTTCTCCCGCCGACTGGATGCGCATTTACTTCCGCCACGCACGGTCGATTCAGGGGCTGACGGCGCGGCTTTTTGATGAGGTTGCACCCGCACGTTCATCCTTGTTCGGCCTTTTTCAGGATTGGCGGTCGCGGTTGTCGAATGCAGATTTCTCCGTGGTGCGCGGCAGGATATTTCCTCGTCAACCGACAACGCTCGGCGATCCGCAGTTGGTCTTGGGGCTGTTTGAAATGATGGCCCGGCACAGGCTCGATCTGAGTCGGGAAGCCGAGCGTTGGGTTGCCGACGCCATCGCCCGATTGCCCCGTCAACCGCCCGACATTCCGGAACTCTGGGAGACCTTTCGCCGAATCCTCGTCCTCCCTCATGCGGCCCGTGCGTTGAGAGCCATGCACCGGCTGGGATTGCTGGGAGCAATCTTCCCCGAGTTCCACTCCGTGGATTGCCTGGTGGTCCGCGATTACTTCCATCGCTATACGGTGGACGAGCACACCCTGATGACCCTTGAAAGCCTGCATGCCTTGCGTCCTGTCCAAGGCAAGAGCGCGAGCGGGAGCCGACGCGAACCGCTCGATGGCTGGCAACTCAGGTTCGCCGAAATCCTCTCCGAACTCGAAAAGCCCGAGCTTCTTTTCCTTTGTCTGCTCTTCCACGACGTCGGCAAGGGAATGCCGAATGAGAATCACGTGGAAGGAAGCCTCGCGGCAGTGGTGGGGGTCTTCGAACGCCTGGGCTTGGCCGTGGAAGACCGCGAAACGGTCCGCTTCCTCATTTCCAGCCACCTGGAAATGTCGGCGACGCTGATGCGGCGTGACATCTACGATCCGGAGACGATTCGCGCCTTTGCGCACCTTGTCGGCTCGCCCGAGCGCTTGAAGATGCTTTGCCTGATGACCTACGCGGATATCAAGTCGGTGAACCCCGAAGCCTTGACTCCCTGGAAGGCGGAGATGCTCTGGCAGCTCTACGCAGCCACGGCGAATTACCTGGCGCGAAGCCTGGACGAAGAGCGCGTCCATTCGGCGATTGCGGAGACGGCCAAAGCGGAGCGCGTCCTGAAGCTGCTCGGCTCCGCCACTTCAGGCGAAGAGCTCAACACGTTTCTCGAGGGTTTCCCGCGGCGCTACCTCGAAACCCATGAACCGCAGGAAATCGCCGAGCACCTCCGGATGAGCCGGCAAGTAGCGCGGTCGCAAGTCGAGTTGAACCTGAAGGCGAAAGACCGCTTCCACGAGTTGACCATACTGACCACCGACCGCCCGCTCCTCTTCGCTTCCCTCACCGGCGTCCTCGCCGCGTGGGGAATGAACATTCTCAAGGCGGACGCGTTTGCCAACGGTTCGGGGGGCATCCTGGATATCTTCCGGTTCGTCGACCTGTTTCGGACGCTCGAGCTGAACCCGGGGGAAGCCGACCGTCTGAAGGAAGACATCGCCGGCGTGGTGACGGGCAGAATGAAACTTCAGGACTTGATTCACGGGAGGGTCGATTCCCAGATCCGGCCGCCCGCGAAGGTGAAGATCGCCGGCCAAGTCCGCTTTGACGACAACTCATCCTCCCACAGCACTCTGCTTGAGCTCATCGCCCAAGACCGCCCGGGGCTTCTCTACCAAGTCAGCTCGGCGCTCGCCGAGTTGGGCTGCAACATTGAGGTCGCACTCATCGATACGGAAGGCCAGAAAGTGATCGATGTGTTTTATCTGACGGCTGGCGGGCGAAAACTCACCAAGCTCTTGCAGAGCAACGTCCGGGATGCACTTCTGGAACTGCTCTAGCCATTCAACCCGTGAGAAGAGGGCTTGCGACGATTGCCGAACCTACCGGGATGAATTCGCCGGGCTTTCCCTCTTCACCTCGAACCGGCTGCGGGGATATTTTTTGACCAGTCGCTCCAATCCCCAGAGCTGCGCGTCCGCACGTTCTTCCCGAAGTTTTTGGAACGAGAGCGTGTTGGTGCTCGCACACCGCGGGCAGGGCGTCAGGAGTCTTCCCATGATTTCGACGGGCGGTCCTTGATCGTAGAAAATCGAGCTGACGGCATCGTGATTCGTCTGCTGCAGGCAAGCGTAACAAAGAAACCAGTACATTCTCTGCCTGTTCAGTAATCGGTCCAAAATCCCCATGCAATCCATCTCCATCCGGCCCCGGCTCCGGGCAGAGCCCGGCGGACATTTTATTCAAGGCGGGCGCGGGAGTGCAATCTGTCCCGCCGCCGGGTAGTGGGCTAAATCTGTGTTGCCAAGACTGAACGGCCCGACGGTGACCTCGACCTCGTTCCGCCGGGCACAA